>JANNAY010000274.1:0-15006 GCA_031384945.1 Deltaproteobacteria bacterium | reverse complement strand
CTTCAGCGAGCCGTTGCGCGGGTTGATGGGCTGGGCGACCAGGTTCTCGTCGACGGTGCCAAAGACGCGCGGCTGTCCTGACGCCGTGCGGCGCACGCCTTTGCCGAGAAACAGCATCGAGTTGGTGGGCCAGTGGTGCTTGCCGCCGAGCTCGTTCTTCGACGGCGTGCGCGAAAACTCGCTGGTGACGACGATGGTCGTCATGTCGAGCAGGGTGCGGCCGCCGCCGATCGAGACGCCGTCGAGGCCGTCGGCGATGTCGGCGACGGCGTTGATGCCGCGCTTCACGGCGGCGGCGTGCGACTGGTACTCGCCGCGCGAGTGCGAATCGAATTCGCCAGAGCCGACGGTGATGACGGGGGCCAGGTCTTGTTTGACGGCTTCGACGGCGAGCCTGACCTGCTTCGAGACGCGGTCAGAGCCGCCGACGGCGGCCTTGGCGTCGTCGACGACCGAGCTGCTGGCCTTGACGCGGTCTTTGTAGTCAGAGGCGGCGAGGTCGCGCTCGAGGTTGGCGAACTGCTCGAACCGCGCCGGCAGCTGCGACGAATTTTCGGTCTGCCACCGCTTTGTCGTCATGGCGTCTTTGGCGCGCAGCGCCGCCTCGATCTCGCGACGCGACGACGACAGGTCGCCCTTGAGCGTGGTGAGGCCGCGCAGCTGATCGACCGATGACACGCGCACGGGCTCGAGGCGCAGGTCGCTGACGTCGCCGCGAAAGGTCGCGGGGCGCAGGGCGTCAGACGACAAATTCGGCAGCTCGTAGGCCGCGCCCTTGTGCTGCGCGATCAGCGTCTGCACCGACGGCGCCGAGACGTGGTTGCCCGGCGGCTTGAACTTGCCCGTCACCATGCGAAAGCGCGCCTGCGGGTGGTTGAGCGCGTCGACGTAGATGCCCTTCAAGACGCCGAGCTTGTTCTGGTACGGCAACAGCGACTTCATCGCTGGACCGAAGCGCACGTCGCCGGCCGTGATGATGTCGTCGTCGTCGTAAGGGATGTAGAAGCCGTCTTTGCGCGCCACCGGGTCGGTGGTGAACATCAGGTCCCAGCCGCCGACCATCAAATAGAAGATGAAGTAGTGGTCGGTGCGGCGACCGCCGGTGACCGCGCAGCCGCCCGCCAGGCCGCCGCCCATCAAGGTGAGCAGTCCCGAGGGCAGTACGAGGGCGCCGGCCGACAGAGCGGTGCGCGAGAGAAATCCACGGCGCGTGACCACAACAGGGCTGTAGCAGACGGTGCCGCGGTCCGCAGCCACCAGCAGGACGTCGTCGTCGTCGCCGGGGCTCGCTAAGGTCTGTGCATGAAAGCCGACTTCGACCGCATCGCCGAGGCCCTGCGCAAGAGCAAGAACGCCGTCTACCTCACGGGCGCCGGCATCTCTGTGGCATCGGGAATTCATGCATACAGATCGGGGGCCGATGCTGTGTGGGCCAACTTTATCATGGATTGGGGCACCATCGAGAAGTTTCACCAGAATCCTCTCGCTTGGTACAAAGAGTTCTGGATCAAAGCTCACCCGACGCTGCTCGAGCCGGCAGACCGCATCCAGCCCAACCCCGGCCACGCCGCCATCGCCCGTTTGATGAACAACAATCTCGGCCACGGTGTCATCACCCAAAACATTGATGGTCTGCACCGACGCAGCGGCGTAGCCCATGAACGCCTGATCGAGATTCACGGACGCCACGACGTCTTTGTCTGCTCGAACGCCATGTGCAGCCAGGCCCGCACCGCCGTCGCCGCCTTCGACCTCAACGAGCTCGACGAAGACGGCGTCCCCGGCTGCGAGGTCTGCGGCGCGCCGATCCGGCCGTTGGTGTTGCTCTTCGACGAGATGTACGAGTCCCAGCCGTTCTTTCGGGCCCGCGAAGCGCGGCGCTGGCTCAACGACGCCGACGTCGTCGTCTTCTGCGGCACCAGCTTCTCGGTCGGCATCACGGCGATGGCGGTGCAGGCGGCCCGCTACAACCAGGCGCTGATGGTCAACGTCAACACCGTCGCCGTCGACGTCGAAGAGCTCGGCTTCGTCAACCTGCTGGGCAAGAGCGAAGAGCTGCTGCCAGCGCTGGCCGACGCCGTGGGCGCCTGAATCACTGACTGAATGTTTCGCAATTTCACGCCCCTGCGCCTGTTTGCAGCGGGGGATTTCTCTGCCACGCGGGGTCGGTGGATCAAACGACAGGCACGGAGCTCATCAAGCTCCTCTTGCAGATCGTGACCGCCGACGACGTCGTCAGCGACGCCGAACGCGTGGCCCTCGATGGCGCAGCGCGGCGCCTCGGCGGTCCTGCTGCCCTCGACGTCGTCCGCCGAGCCCTCGACGACAAACAGCCGCTGCCCGCGCCCAACATGGGCATGTTGCGGCAGCACCGCACCGAAGTCCTGGTCGAGGTCGCGCGGGTCGGCGCAGCCGATGGCATCCACAGCGACGAGCTCGACCTCGTGAAGTTGATCAGTGAGATGTTGGGATGACGACGCAGACGACGACCCTTCGCGCTCCACTGCACGTGCCCGTGCGCCACGGCGATCCGAGCTGGCCCACCGCGTTTGAAGACAGCGGTCCGGTGCTCTCGTACTTCGACTGGCTGCACACCGCCCGCGTCGACGAAGAAGACGAAAACGGCCACATCTCGAACGTCTCCTTCGTCCGTTGGATCCAGGACGCCACCCGCGCCCACTCCGAGTACGTCGGCTGGGACCGCAACGCCTACGAGGCCTACGGCGGCACCTTCATCGTGAAGCGCCACGAGGTTGACTACAAACGCGGCTGCCACGCCGGCGATGACGTCGTCGTCACCACCTGCGTCGAAGAGTGCCGCCTCGCCTCGGCCATCCGCCGCACGCGCGTGGTGCGCCTCAAAGACAACGCCGAGATTCTGCGCGCGCGCACCGAGTGGGTCTTCGTGCTCATCGAAGGCCACCGCCCTGCCCGCATCCCGCAAGGCGTCCTCGAGGCCTTCGCCCTCGTCGGCAAGCTCAGCCGTGGACCGCGCGACCGCGCCGCCGCCACGGGCGTCTGACGTGACCCTCGACCTCTGGTGCCTGGTGTTCATGGCGCTGTGGTCGCTGCCGCTCATCTACGCGGTGCCCTTCGGCAAGATGCGCCACGGCGGTGGCACGCTGTCCGACGGGCTGTCCTGGGGCTTCGGCAACCGCGACACCGATCCGGCGTCGGTGCCCGCCTGGGTGGGGCGCGCCGAGCGAGCGGGCCGCAATCACTTTGAAAACCTGCCGATGTTCGCGATTCTTGTCTTGGTGCTGCACGTCAGCGGCAAGCACGACGACGTCACGGGCTGGGCAGCTGTTGCGTTTTGCGTCGCGCGCGTGCTGCATGCAGTGCTGTATTGGAACGGCGTCACCGTCCTCGGCGTCCGCACCGGCGCCTACTACGGCGGCATGGGCGCGCTGCTCGTCATGCTCTCGCGCTTGATCTGAGCTGCGACCATGAGCCCCGCGATGCCCAAGAAAGATTGGCTCTCCCCCCGATTTTCGGGGGCAGGGGGCTCTTCGGGCCGCGGATTCGATCCGATTGAAGCGAACCGCCATGGCCGTCGTCCGTGACGCCATGTGCTGCCTCTCGCTCTCCCTGACTGCTTCGCCGAACAGGCCGATGCCTGAAGAGCGGGCCGCGACCTCGTCGTGCTCGTCGTCGTCGTCGACCTCGGAGAGCACGCAGCGCTGATCACCAGAACAACGCGCGAAGCTCTCCCCACGGAGACCGCTTCGCATTCCGCGTTGTGACGTCGTCGTGGGGAGCTCCGCACCAACCGGAGAGACACCCATGAAGAAGCAAAACGTCAACATCGGCACCATCGGCCACGTCGACCACGGCAAGACCACGCTGACGGCGGCGCTCACGTTCCTCGCGGCCCATCGGTTCGGCGGCAAGGCCAAGGCCTTTCACGACATCGACAACAGCCCCGAAGAGCGCGACCGCGGCATCACCATCCACGCGACCCACGTGCAGTGGGAGAGCCCGAAGCGCGTCTACGCCCACGTCGACTGCCCCGGCCACGCCGACTTCGTGAAGAACATGATCGTCGGCGCCAGCCAGATGGACGGCGCCATCCTCCTCGTCGACGGCACGCAAGGTGTCGGCTTGCAGACGAAAGAGCACGTGTTGCTGGCGCGCCAGGTGGGCGTCGAGCACCTCGTGGTGTTCGTGAACAAGGTCGACGTCGCCGAAGCCGACTTCGTCGACCTCGTCGAGCTCGAGGCGCGTGAGCTGTGTGACAAGCACGGCTACAAAGATGTCGTCGTCGTCCGCGGCAGCGCGCTCACGGCGTTGCAGGCGGCGCAAGACGGCGTGTTCGACGACGGCCGCATCGACGGCGTGGCCAACTTGGTGGCCGCCGTCGACAACGCCATCCCCGACCCCGTCCGCGACGTCGACGGCCCGTTCTTCATGCCCATCGAGGGCGTCCACACGATCACCGGGCGCGGCACCGTCGTCACCGGCCTGGTCGAGCGCGGCGTCTTGCAGTTGGGCGACAAGATCGAGCTGGTCGGCGTCAAAGAAGAGGTCGGCGTCGGCAACGTCGTCGTCGTCACCGGCATCGAAGCGTTTCGCCGCCCGCAGACCGAAGCGGTGGCCGGCGACAACGTCGGGCTCCTCCTGCGCGGCATCGACCGCGACGTCGTCGAGCGCGGCGTCGTCGCCGTCGCCCCGGGCAGCGTGAAGCCCCATGCCACAGGCACCGCCGAGCTCTTCGTGCTCAGCGGCGATGAAGGCGGTCGCAAGACGCCCTTCGGCAGCGGCTACCGTCCGCAGTTCTTCTTCGGCGCCACCGACGTCACCGGCACGGTGAAGGTCGGCCCCGACGATGACGCTGTGATGGTGCAGCCGGGCGACCGCGCCGCGGTGAGCTTCACGCTCGACCGCCCCGTCGGCCTCGAGCGCGGCATGCGCTTCGCCGTGCGCGAAGGCGGCCGCACCGTCGGCGCCGGCGTCGTCCTCGACGTCACCGAACAACCGGGGTGATCTTCAACGGCCCGTAGCCCGGGGGCTTGTCCCCCGGGTGCGGGCCGTTGTCGTTGGCGGCACACGATAAATCAGGTACTTACGACCCATCTTCCCTGCCCACGAACTTACTAACCCATTGAAAATACGTCGGTCAGCTTGCTCAAAAGCGCCAAATCCTTTTAGTTTTCTGCGTGACGTCGACAACGCCTGCGTGGGACGATCTGCGAGAGCTCGCGGCTGGGCAAGCCGGATTCTTCACCCGCGCGCAGGCGGCGAAGCACGGCATCTCCGCTCAGCTCTTGCGCCACCACGAGAGAACGGGCGCCGTCGAGCGTGCAGCCAGGTCGGTCTTCCGATTTCGCAGCCACCCACACGGCGAGCGCGACGACCTCGTTCCCATCGCGCTGTGGGCAGGCGCTGGCGCGCGCTTCAGCCACGCGACCGCGTTGGCGCTGCACCAGCTCTCCGATGCCTTGCCCAACAAGATTCACCTGAGCGTTCCCGTCGCTTGGCGGCGACGTCGCGTCGCCACTCCAAAACGCGTCGTCCTTCACTACGCCGACCCCTACGACGACGAGGTCGGCTGGGTCGGCGCCTTGCCCGTCACCAACATCGTCGCGACCATCGCTGATTGCATCCGCGACGACGTCGACGCGACCTTCGTCCGGCAGGCCATCGCCGAAGCGCGCAGCCGCGGCAGCATCGATCGTCCGTCTGCCCAACGGCTGACGACGAGATTGAACGCGCGCCTGCGGCGCGAGCAGCGGGAGGCAGACGGTGGCGACGAAGACGTATGAGACCCCCGAGGCGTTTCGCTCCGCGCTCGAATCCCGCATTCGCGCACGCGCTGAGACGTTGGGTCGTGACCTCAACCGTGAGCGGCAGCTCTTGCTCTTCGACCGCCTCACGGCGCGGATGACCTTCGAGTTCGGCGACCACGTCGTGATGAAGGGCGGCATGGTCCTCGAGCTGCGGCTCGACATCGCTCGCACGACGAAAGACGTCGACTTCAACATGATCGGCGACCCGAAGACGCTGCTCGATCGGTTGCAGCGCGCGGCGCAACACGACCTCAACGATTGGCTGCGTTTCGACGTCGTGCGCGCCAAGAGCGCTGAGATCGTCAACGCCGTCTACGATGGCCAGCGCTTCAAAGTGCAGGCGCGCCTCGGCAGCAAGACCTACGGCGATCCCTTCGGTGTCGACATCGGCTTCGGCAGCAAGCTGATCGAGGCACCTGAGCTCTTGCCCGGCAGCGACCTGCTGGCGTTCATTGGCCTGAGCACGCCACAGCACCGCGTCTACCCGCGCAGCGCGCACCTCGCCGAGAAGCTGCACGCATACACATTGCCCGTCGCTGAAGGCCAACACCCCAACTCGCGGGTGAAAGATCTTCCTGACATGGCGCTGCTCGGCGGCGCGCCCGGCGCCTACGACCCCGCCGTCTTGCGCGCGGCGATCGTGGCGACCTTTGAGCAGCGTCGGACGCACGCGGTGCCGTCTCGTGTTCCTGATCCGCCGGCAGCGTGGCGCACGCCGTACGCCGCGCTCGCTGCCGAGAATGATCTGCCTTGGCGCGACCTCGCCACCGTGAGCGCCGCCGTCCGCGCCTTCGTTGACCCCGTCCTCGCGGGCACCCAGCAAAGTTGGGACGCCACGCTCTGGGCATGGCGCTGACAACGACCCTGCGAAATCCGCGCGCTCGCCACGTCGTCCCAACGCGAGTCGGTCATCGGGTGGAGGCGACAAGCGAAGCCGCCGTCCGAAACACTCCTCTGAACGCCCGAGGAGCCGACAGATGCCCGTGACCGCCGTCCGCAACGACGCCAGCCGCACCGACCTTCGCCACCGCCCGCAAGACCTCGCCCAGGGCAGCCGCGGCGCAGGCGTCCGCACCCTGCAGCAAGACCTCGTGCGCGCCGGCTTCCTCTCGCAAGCCGAGATGAACACTGGTCCGGGTACCTTCGGACCGCGCACCGCTGACGCCGTCAAAGAGCTGCAGCGCGGTGCGGGCCTGCCCGAGACCGGCACCATGGACGCCGCCAGCCGCGTCGCCCTGCGCGAGCGGGTCGCGCCTGCTTCTCCTCCTGCGGCGCCGGCGACGACGACGCCAGCTGCTCCGACGACGACGACGACGCGGCCTGCTGCTGATGCGACGACGGTCAACGACGCCCGCCGCCGCGCGATGACGTCGCCCGGCATCGCCATCGCCAACGGCTACGTCGCCGCGCCCACGCTCGATCAGGTGCGCGACGGCTCTAAGAAGCTCTCGCGCGGCATGCAGGGCCCCGCCGTCGAAGAGCTGCAGCGCCGGCTCAACGCCGACGGCGCCACCCTCGAGACCGACGGCAAATTCGGCGCCGGCACGCAGACCGCGCTGCGCGATTGGCAACGCAGCCGCGGCGTCACCGACACCGGCGTGCTGGGTCCGACGACGCAGGCGGCGATGGATCGCAACGCGCCAGCGGTGGCACCGTCGACGACGGGCGATGATTCGACGACGGCAGGGTCGACGACGGGGCCCGCGCAGGTGCGCGACACCGCCGGCATGAGCGAGGGCGAGCGCTACGACTACTACTCGCAGCTCGCGCAAGAGAACGGCGGCCGCATCCGCACCGGGCCCGGTGAACGCAACATCGTCGGCCTGCGCACCCCCACCGACGCTGACGCCAACGGCGGCAACGGCCGCTACGACGACCGCATGGTGATGCTCTGGCAAGACGCCAACGGCACCAAGCACGTGCGCGAGTACCAGGGCAACACCGAGCCCTCGGCCCGCTACCGCGGCCGCATGGGCGAAGACGCCAACGGCGACGGACGCCTCGATCAAGGGCGCTTGCCCAGCGGCTTCTACGAGTTCCGCACCGGATCGTCGTCGAGGCTCGGTCGCATCCTGCGCCCCGTCGAGGACTACCGGGTCGAGCGCGACACCAACAACGACGGCGTCTTCGGCAACGACCGCGGCGCCACCTCGCGCGGCGGCAACAGCATGTTCTTTCACGCTGGCGGCAGCTCCATCACCGGCAGCGCTGGCTGCCAGACGTTGGCGCCCGCTGAGTTCAACCGCTTCTGGCGCGACCTGGGCGGCAATCCCGGCACCATTGGCTACACGCTGATCCAGACAGGCTGACGTTTTCACACGACAAAACAAAGACGCCGCTCTTGGAGACCCTCCTCGAGCGGCGTCTTCGTTTGTCCGATCATGGTCGACCGGACTGATGCTTCAACAGCTCACTTCTTGCCCTTGAGCTCGATCTCCAATTCGACTTTGACGTCTTCGCCGACGACGCTGCCGCCTTCGATGGCCTTGTTCCACGTGAGGCCGAAGTCGGCGCGCTTGACCGTGGTCGCCGCCGAGAAGGCGATGTGCGGGTTGCCGCCCGGGTCTTTGACTTCGGCGCTGGGGCCTTCGCCTTCGAGCACGACGCTCTTCGTCACGCCGTGCATCGTCAGGTCGCCCGTGATCTTGATCTTGCCGGCGACGGTCTCGACCTTGGTCGACTTGAAGCTCATCTCTTTGAACTTGGCGACGTCAAAAAAGTCGGCCGACTTCAGGTGCTCGTCGCGCTTGGCGTTGTCGGTGTCGATGGTCGCGGGGTCGATCTTCACTTCGACCTTCGACTTGCTCGCGTCTTTCTCATCGATGGTCACGGTGCCCGAGAAGCCCGAGAAGTGGCCGCGCACCTTGGCGATCACGAGGTGCTTCACCACGAAGCCGACAGTCGAGTGAGCCTGATCGATCTCCCACGTGGCGGCCTGGGCAGGCAGCGCGGTGGCGGCAACAACAGCGGCGAGGACGAGCTTCTTCAACATGCGGTTCTCCTTCAGGTGGAACACGGGCGCCTCCTTCTACGACGCGCCCGCCGCGGGTGTGACGCCGCCGGGCCCGCATCCCTTCGGGCAGGCCAGGCACTGGTTCGAATCACGCGTGTTTTCGTGTGCTTGCGACCGCGCGCGAGAAGGCCCCCTGCCCCCGAAACCGGGGGAATCCCAACGCGCCGAACGCACAGCGCTGCGTCTCGTCATTCGGGGGAAGGGGCCTCGGACTCAGGGCGCGACCACGTTGGCGCCGAAGGGCGTGGTCTCGCAGACGACGAAATCGCCAACAGCAGCGGCGCCGTCGTCGGCGCGACAGAGGCTGCGCGTGACGCTGGTGTCGTCGGCGGCGGCGCGTGCGACGTCGTCGACGGCGTAGACGACGTCGCGCTGCACCACCGGCGTCTTGGTCGTGCCACCCCAACGCACGCCGTCGAGCACGATGCCGCGTTCGACGTCGACGAGGGCCACGCCGCTGCCCGCGCTGCCGGGGATGCCGTCAGCGTCGACGCCGACGAAGCTGCTCTCGTCGACGACGAAGCGGGCGCCGGCCGCGACCGCAGCGTCATCGAGAACCGACAGCGACACGATCTCGGTCTGAAAGCCGCTGTTGTCGAAGGCGACGACGGCGAGGCCTGTGGTGCGCGTCTCGGCGACGGCGACGACCTCGACGAATTCAGCGGCGTCGTCGTCGTAGTCGACCTCGACGATGTGCAGCGCCGGCCGCACGTACACGTCGATGCTCAGCCCGGCGGTCGTCGGATCGTCGTTGCCGCTGGCGCAGACGGCGAAGGTGCCTGCCGGCAGGTCGAGCGTGAGGTGCGAGCAGTCGTAGGCGCGGGCGCGGAATTCGTCGTCGGCGCGACCGAGCTGCGTGCCCGCGCTGTCGAAGACCTCGACGACGGTGTCGTTGCTGAAGCAGTCGCCGTCGTCGTCGGTGCGCACGTCGATGGTGCTGGCGATGGCGAGCGAGAACGCGAAGCAGTCGAGGTCGTCGTTGGCGTCGGCGTTGACCGTGAAGGTCGTCGAGAACGGCAGCCCGATCGGCGCAGCGTCGTCGATGCCGCCTGCGTCGCCCGCGCAGGCGTCGACGAAGATGCAGTCGCTGCAGCCGGTGCCGACCTCGTTGTCGCATTCGTCGTCGACGGATTCGTCGCACGCTTCGCCGACGTCGATCACGCCGTTGTTGCAGAGGTCTTCGCCTTCTCCTTCTCCTTCTCCTTCTCCTTCTCCTTCTCCTTCTTCGCCTTCTCCTTCTCCTTCTCCTTCTCCTTCTTCGCCTTCGCCTTCTCCTTCTCCTTCTCCTTCGCCTGCTTCTCCTTCGCCTTCGCCTTCAGCAGGCGCTGTGAAGCCGCAGCCAGAAACGACGACGACGACGACCGCGGCTGCGAAGAGTGCGGAAACAAAGGGACGGCGCATGGGGAACTCCAACGTTCAAACAGCGGGACGGCGCAGGCGGCGCAAGATCGACGTGATCGAGAGGACCACGAGGGCGACACCGCCGATCCACGCCGTCAAATACGTCGTCATCTGGCCGGGCGCCTCGTCGAGCACGAGGGCGCGGGCGTTGGGCTTCACCGCCGTGTGCAGCTCGTTCTCGAAGTAGGCGCGCACGACGGCGAGCTCGCTGTCGGGGCCGAACGACACGAGCCGTCCCTCGACGTCGGCCTGCGAGAAGGGACCGAGACCGGGGTGGCCCTTGCGCGAGACCTCGACATAGAGGGGCGCGCCGACGACCTCTCTGACCTCGATGGGGCCGAAGCGCAGGCTGCCGGTGCGCCACTCGGGAATTTCAGCGGCCTTGTTGCCGAGCACGACGTTGGCGCGCACCCAGGTGCCATCGGGGACCTTCGACAGGTCGACGCCGACGACGTCGCCGACGTCGAGGGGCGTCTTTTGCTGCGAGAAGTGAAACCGCAGCTCATCGGTGGTGGGCACGAGGATCCACGAGACCGCGATCAGGGCGGCGGCGGCGAGCACCACGCGCACCGGATGCACCGATCGCGGCGCCGCCTGCGTGCGGACGAATTCGTTGAGGTCGTCGTCGTGTGCTTTTTCGTCAACGTCGTCGTCGGCCACGGAAGCTCCAAGCTCGACGATACAGACCGCGCTCAGCCGTTGCTGGTTCGCGCTTCCGACGGATCGAGGGCCTTCTGCAGCGGATCGTCGGGCAGCAGGTCGCTCGGGTAAACAAAGGCGTAGTCGGCGGCGCGGCGCGAAAAGACCTCGAGGGCGCGGCTCTGGTCGGCGGCGTCGCGCAGCAAGCGGTTGTCGTCGTCACCGGCCACGAGGGTGACGGTACCGCCAGACTTGGCGCAGGACTCGACCTCAGAGAAGTCACCTTCTGACGACGCCGACAGCGCCGCGCGCAGGGCGGCGACCTTGAAGGCCGACGGGCCCTGCAGGGCCCGCAAATTCGGGCGGACGTCGAGGCTGACAAGGCTGCCGCTTTCGTCGGCGCCGATGACGTCGGCGATGACGGTGGCGGCGCAGGCGGCGTCGGCGTTTTTGGCGGCGGCGACAACGCGGTCGGCGAGGCCGGCGGGCACGAGCACGCGGGCGCCTTCGCTGACGATGACAACGTCGACGTCGGCGGGCAGCGCGTCGACGCCGGCCTGCAGCGCGCTCTTGCGATCGGGGCCGCCGGCGACGACGCGGTCGATCTCGTCGAGGCCGAAGCGGTCGATGACCTCGGCTTTGATGCGGTCGACGAGGTCAGCGGGGCAGACGACGACGCCGGTGACAGCCTCGTCGGTGGGCAGGGCGCCGGCGATGCCGCGGGCCAGCAAGGGCGCGCCGAGCAGCGTGTCGAGCAGGGCGTGGGGGCCCAGTCCGGTTCCGGTCTCGGCGACGACGACGATCAGTCCCAGCATTCGTTCTCCCACTCTGCGGGCAGTCACTTTGTGCGGGCGCAGCATCGGTCGCCCCCCGCGCCGACGTCAAACCCGCGGCCTTTCTGTCAGGCGCCGACGCCGACGTTTTTCAGCACTTGAAGATGGTGCGGAACTCGGTCTCGACCTCTTCTTCCGACATTTGCTTGGCGATGGAAATCTCTTTCACCAACAAAGACCGGGCGGTGTCGAGCATCTTGCGCTCACCGAAGGAGAGATCTTTGTCGCCCTTCAGGAGATACAAATCACGCAAGACCTTGGCGACTTCAAAGACGGAGCCCGTCTTTATCTTCTCCATGTACTCGCGGTAGCGGCGGTTCCACGTCGTCGACTCGACGACCTTCTCTTTCTTGCGCAAGATCTTGAAGACCTCGTCAGCCTCGAGAGAAGAGATGATCTCGCGCATGCCGACCGCTTTCACGTTCGACGTGGGGATCATGACCTTCATGCCATTGTCGAGAATCTTGAGCACATAGAAAGTCATCTCGTGTCCCGAGATTTCTTTGCGCTCGATGGCCACGACTTCGGCGACCCCGTGTGCCGGGTAAACCGCTTTGTCGCCGACCTTGAAAGTATCCATTCTTATGCTCCAACCGACCCCGCGAGCGCGCGGCCATTGCCAAGGCGTGGCGGGCTTATCATTCCTCCGGCGGTGAGGCCATTTCTCTTTGCGATTTTCATTGGTTGCGCCGCCGGACCTGCGGTCGCCCAAGAGAATTCCTTCGCCCAGGCGCGGCTGTCGTCGTCGTCGTCGCTGGCCGGTGACGCCCAGAGTCTGCTCGGCCTGTCTGAGCCGGCGGGGGGTCGACAGCCGCTGACCCTCGACGACGCCCTCGCCCGCGTCGCCGGCGCAGCCCCCGACGTGAAGATCGCGTTGGAGCGCGCTGCCCAGCAAGACGCGCAGCTGCGGCGGGCGTGGGCGCTGGTGCTGCCGACGCTGTCGGCGGGGGCTGCCTACACGCACAACTGCACCGCTGGCGGCCTGACCGACGACGCTGGCTTCGCCGTCGACTGCGCCGACCGCACCACGCAGCTCGTCAACCCCGACACCATCGACCAGCAGGCGACGCTGTTCGAGTCGCTCTCGCAGGTCTTCAACATCGCCGCCGACGCCGCCGCCAACGAAGAAGACGCCGCGGGCTTTCGCGAGCAGGCCGGACGCCTCGACGACGCCGCCAAGCAGATCCGCGACACCGACACCACGCCCATCGTCACGCAGCCGGCGTCGCAGCTCACGGGACAGCTCAGCTTCACCCTGCCCCTGCTCAACCCGCGCGCGTATCCGGCGCTGCTCAACGCCTACGACGGCGTCGACGCCGCCGCGCTGGCGCAGCGTCAGGCGAAGCAGGGTTTGGCGTTCTCGGTCGTCCGCGCCTACTACGCGGCGTACACGGCCCAGCGTCTCGTCGACGCCAGCACCAAACAAGTAGAGGTCTCGACCAAGCAGCGCGACGCCGTGCGCGCCCGCGTCGAGGCCAACACGCAGCCGGCCTTGAGCCTCAAGCGCGCCGAGCTCGAGCTCTTGCGGGCGAAACAGGGGCTCGCCTCGGCCAAAGCCGCCGCCGACAACGCCGTCGCCGTCGTCGGCAGCGCGCTGGGCGTCACCGAGATGTTCACGCTGGTGGCGCCGCCCGCCGTCGCCGCCGTCGACGTCAGCGCCGTCGGCGGCACCGAGGCCGCTCTCGTCGACCACGCGCTGCAAGCGCGCCTCGAGGTGCGCACGCAAAAGATCGCGCTGCAGATCGCCCAACGGCAGACGCTCGACGGTTGGATGCAGTTTCTGCCGCAGGTGGGGCTGACGGCGACGGCGCGGGCGACGTCGTTTACGTCGGGCTTCGTGCGCGACCCCGTCACCGGCACGCTGATCTTGTCGGCGACGCTGCCGCTCTACGACGGTGGCCTGCGCTACGCGACGCTCGATGAGGCGTCGTCGCGCACGTCTGAAGAGAGCGTGCGCTTGCACCAGCTCGAAGACCGCGTGGCGGCGCAGGTGCGCGGCAACCTGCGCGACGTCGTCGTCCGCGAAGAAGCGCTGGCGTTGGCGCAGCAGGCGCTCACGGTGTCGCAAGAGGCGCAGCAGCAGGCGCAGGCCTTGTTCGACGCCGGCGTCGGCACCGCCCTCGACGTCAGCGAGACCTCTTTCGCCGTCTTTGTCGCCGAATCAGACGCCCTGCGCGCCGAATTCGACGTCGCCACCGCCCGCCTCGGTTTGCGCTGGGCCCTGGGCGACGCCCTCTACGAGCGCCGGCCATGAGCGACCTGTTGCGCATCGTCGATGTCGATGTCGATTGCTTGATCGGCATCCATCCCGAAGAGCGCGCCGCGCCGCAGCCGCTGCGGGTGTCTTTGTCGTTCAGCGTCGACACGCGGCGGGCCGCGCAAGACGAGAACCTGGGCATGACGGTCGACTACGCCCGCGTCGTCGGCGAGGTCGGCTTCGTGTTGCAGCAAGGACAGTTTCACCTGATCGAGACCGCCGCCGAGGTGGTGAGCCGCAGCGTGCTCTCGGGGCTCGATCAGCTCGACGAGCTCGAGCTCACCCTCGCCAAGCCGCGCGCGCTGGGCGGCAATGGATTCCCTGCGCTCACCATCAAGCGCGCCCGCGACGCCGCGTCGTCGCTGTGGACCTTCGCCTTCGGCGTCGTCGACGTCGTGTGGAACGTGCGCGGGCTCGGCCTCTACCGCTTGAAGCTGCGCGGCGCCCACGGCGTGCAGCTGCCGCGCGACGCCATCGTCTTCGCCTGCGACCAGGGACGACAGGGCGAGCTCTTGCCGCCGACGACGAAGCTGAAGAACCCGTCGAGCGATGTGCGCTCGTACTTGCTGCTGTCTCGCCCGCCGCTGCGCCTCGACGAATTCGTCCTGCTCTAGCCATGCTGGTGGCGTGCTCGCCGTCGTCGCTCTTCTTCTCGCTGCTGCCCCGTACCTGTCGCTCTCGCCGGGTTTGACGCGGCAAGAGTCGACGCTCGACGACGTCACCGTGGTCGCCTTCCGCGTCGACCTCGCCCGGTGGAACGCGCGTGTCTCGCCCTCGCCGCGGCCGCGACGCGTGAAAGACGGCGTCCCCCGCGGCGACCACGTCGCCATCAACGCGTCGTTCTTCGATCCTGATTTGAAGGCCATGGGCCACGTCGTCGACGACGACGGCGCCCACGGCACGGCGCTCAAGGGCTGGGGCGCCCTCGCCTTCTTTCCCGGCTCGTCGAAGGTGCTCGCCCCCGGCGCTGACCTGCAGGCGTTTCCGGCCACGGCGTTGGTGCAGGGCCTGCCGCGGCTGATGGTCGACGGGGCCGTGATGGAGAAATTGAAAGACCAGTGGGCCGGGCGCACGGCC
>JANNAY010000248.1:0-21544 GCA_031384945.1 Deltaproteobacteria bacterium | reverse complement strand
GTCGGCGGCCCGACGTTTTTTCAGAAGCACGTCGGCAAGGGCATGCCCACCGCGATCAAGGCGCTCGAGATCGAGGGCGACGACGACGACTGGCTGATGGTCGAAGACGCTGCTGGCCTCGTCGGGCTTGTGCAGATGGGCGGCATCGAGGTGCACGCGTGGGGCTGCCGGCCCTACGCACCCGAGCAGCCCGACCGCATCGTCATGGACCTCGACCCCGGTGACGACGTGACGTGGGCGCGCGTCGCCGACGCCGCCAAAGACGTGCGCGCCCGGCTCGAAGACCGGGGCCTGACGACGTTCTTGAAGTCGACGGGCGGCAAAGGGCTGCACGTGTGCGCGCCCCTCGACGGCACGGCCTCGTGGGACGACGTCAAAGCCTTCTGCAAGGGCATCGCCGACGAGATGGAGCGCGACGCCCCCGACCGCTACACGGCCAACATGAGGAAGGCGCTCAGACGGGGCCGCGTCTTCGTCGACTACCTGCGCAACGGCCGTGGGGCCACCGCGATCGCCCCGTGGTGCGTCCGCGCCCGCCACGGGGCGCCCGTGTCGGTCCCGCTGGCGTGGTCCGAGATCGACGCGGTCCCGGCCTGGACGATGCTCAACCTGCACCAGCGCATGGCAAAGCCCGACCCCTGGGAGTCCTGGTTCGACGTCCGCCAGAAGCTCCCGGCGCCCAGGCCGGCCCGCAGCCGGGGCATTGCCCGCCCTTGAGAGACAGTTTCGTGATCTCACGGGGGGTTGCTCGCTAGACTTCATCCATGGTCGAGGGACGTGGTGGGAGGATCGTCGCCGTGGGCGGCGGCAAGGGCGGCGTCGGCAAGACGCTCGTCTCCACCAATCTGTCGCTCGCGCTCGCCGAAAAAGGACAACGCGTGCTGCTTGTCGACGCCGACCTCGGCGGCGCCAACGCCCACACCGTGCTCGGCATCGCCCCGCCCCTCGTCACCCTCAGCGACGTGGTCGAACGCAAAGCCGCGATCAGCGACGTCGCCGTCGCCACGCCGTTTCCGAATTTGCGCTTCGTCAGCGGCGCCCTCGACGACATCGCCGCGGCGAACCCGAACCACACGGCGAAGATGCGGCTGCTGCGGCAGCTGTCGCAGGTCGAGGCCGACGTCGTCGTGCTCGACCTCGGCGCCGGCACGTCGTTCAACACGCTCGACTTCTTCTTGATCGCCCACATGGGCATTCTCGTCGTGCTGCCCGAGCCCACCAGCGTCGAGAACGCCTACCGCTTCTTGAAAGCGGCGTTCTTTCGGCGCCTCGCCGTCGTCGAAAAAGCCTTCGGCATCAAAGACCTC
Source organism: Deltaproteobacteria bacterium (assembly GCA_031384945.1). Lineage (GTDB taxonomy): Bacteria > Myxococcota > UBA727 > UBA727 > VGSZ01 > VGSZ01. The sequence continues at coordinate 20,237 of JANNAY010000248.1, read as the reverse complement.
GTCGACGAGGCCCGCGCCCAGCGCAACAAGCTCAACATCCACACGCCCGCCGATCTCTTGCGGGCCATCGAGAAGCGAAACCCCGACGTCGGTCGGCAGGTGAACGAGCAGATGGCGCGGTTCGTTCCGCGGCTCGTGTTGAACCAGGCGCGCCGTTCTTCCGGAGCAGGGGCCGCCGAGTCCGACGACGCCCAGGTCGCCTACGACATGTGCTCGGCGTGCCGCCGCTTTCTCGGGCTGCAGCTCGAGGTGCTGGCGATTCTTCCTGACGACGAGGCGGTCAAGCGCGCGGTGCGCGTGCGCCAGCCGCTGCGCAACGTCGCGCCCGACGCGCCGATCAAAAAAGCCCTCGACCAGCTCGCCGACAAGGTGCTCGCCCGCCCCTTCCCCGAAGAGGCCGCCGCGTGAGCAGCAAGGAGCACATGACGACGACGGGGGAGAAAAAGATCGAGCACCCGAGCGAGCCCCACGGCGGCGCGTCGTCCTGGTACGAGGTGCTCGATCTGCAACCGGCGGCGACCGCCGCTGAGATCCAGAAGGGCCACCAGCACGCCCTCGACCTCGTCGAAGGCCGCACCATCGGCGGCTACTTCCTCCTCGACCCCGTCGCCGTCGCCAGCGCCAAAGCCGACATCGAAGCCGCCTTCTACGTCCTCGGCGACGCCGGCCGCCGCGCCGCCTACGACGCCAAGATCGGCAACGCCGCGACGTTGATCCCCACCGACGCCGCGCCGACGCAGCCGCCCATCGCCGCCGTCGAAGACACCCCCGACGAGATCACCGCCTCCGACGCGCGGCGCATGCTGGGCATGAACTCCACGCCGTCGGGCGAAGGCGTGTTCGCGCCGCTGTCCCCCGAAGCCAAGGCCGCCGTTGCCGCTGCTGCGTCGCCCGCGACGCCGGCGGCGGATCCGACGTCGTCACCCCCGGGGGCAGCGAAGCGGGCGCCAGGTGAAGACCAAAAACGCGCACCGTCGGTGAAGTTCTTGAAGCCCGTCGTCGCCGAGGCGCAAGCGCAGAAAGAGACGTCGTCGCCAGGACGCAGGGTCGGCGGGATCACCTTCGCGCCGCCCAAGACCGACGGCCAGATGGTCATCCCCTCGCCCGAAGAGCTGAAGAAGCTGGCAGCGATGCCAACGCCGACGCCGACGCCGCCAACGACGACGGCGCCGCCGGAGCAGTTCGCGAAGATGGCAGCGGCGGCGCAAGAGGCGGCGAAGACGCTGCCCGAGACGCAGCTGGTGCCGACGATGACGGTGCTGCCGACGGCGACCATGCCGGCGCCGGCGCCTTCTTCTTCGTCGTCGACGTCAGATCTGCCGACGAATTTGCCGGTGGCAATGACGCCGATGCCGCAGCCGGGGTTGTTCTCGCTCGAGGGCACCGAGGTGAACGGTCAGCTGCTCAAGCGGTTGCGCGAAGCCCGCGGCCTGTCGCTCGAGGGCATGGTCGAGGCGACCAAGATCCGAAAGCCCTACTTGTTGGCGATCGAAGAGCAGGACCTCGAGAACCTGCCCGCGCGCGTCTACCTGCGCGGCTTCTTGACCCAGATCGCCCGCGTGCTGCGCGTCGATAAAGTGAAGCTCGCCGAGGGATATCTGGCGTTCGTCGCCAAGTACGGGAAATAGTGGGGGACCATGGCCCAGCCGATCGACACACCTGAGCGCGCCATCCGACTCGCGCGCACCATCGCCAGCGACATCTCGCTCTACAACGAAGAGAAAATCGTCCGCGGCCTCAGCGACGACAAGCTCTTCACCGAGCTCGCCGACGAGATCGAAGAGGGCCGCGAGCTCTACCGGGCGCGCGTCGCGCCCGACCTCTACGAGCGCACCAACTTCTTCGACCGCGCCGTCGTCGACATCATCATCAAGTCCAAAGGGCACGTGAAGTCGAAGATCTGGTGACAGAGGCCGCTGCGACGTCGATGGTGCGCCGATGAGCCCCGCAGCCCCCGCCGACCCCGCAGCAGCAGACCCCGGCGACGCCGACCCCGGCGACGCCGACCTCGCCGACGCCGACCCCGCCGACCTCGCCGACCTCGACGCCGGGGCCGAAGACGCCACCGTCGAATTCACCGTCGCGTTCGACGACGCTGGCGTCCGCCTCGACGCGTTTTTGGGCGCGAAGCTCCAACAGACCTCACGCTCCAGAGCCGCCGCCCTCGTCGACGAAGGCTGCGTCGTTGTCGACGGCGTCGTCGTGAAAAAATCGTCGCACAAGCTGCGCGGCACCGAACGCATCGCGGTGACGGTGCCAACGCCGGTGGCGACGACGCTCGAGCCCGAAGACCTGCCGCTGACCCTCGTCTACGACGACGCCGACCTCTGCGTCGTCGACAAAGCCGCCGGCGTCGTCGTCCACCCCGGCGCCGGACACAGCGGCGGCACCATCGCCAACGCGCTGTTGTTTCGCTTTCCGCTGCTGTCGATCGGGGGCGAGCGGCGGCCGGGCATCGTGCACCGCCTCGACAAAGACACCTCGGGGCTGCTCATCGTCGCCAAGCACGACGAGGCGCAGCGGGCGCTGGCCAGGATGTTCCACGACCGCGCCGTCGACAAACGCTACGTGGGCGTCTGCCTCGGCGTGCCGCACGCGTCGTCACAAGGTCCGCGCTCGCAGACCTTCGACATCATCACCGGCCACCGCCGCCACAACAGCGATCGCCGCCGCTACACGACGAAGCTGCCGCCGCCGGCCGACGACGAGACCAACAAGGCCATCCGCCGCGCGCACTCGCGCTTCACGGTGCGCAACGACAAAGACGGGGCCAGCATCATCGACGTCGAGCTCTTCACCGGCCGCACGCACCAGATCCGGGCGCACCTGGCCGACCTCGGGCATCCGCTCTTGCAAGACGACCTCTACGGCGGCTCGCACGCCGAGAAGAAGATCAAACCCGGACCGGTGCGCGACATCGTCGTCCAGCTGCGCCGGCACGCGCTGCACGCGGCGTCGTTGACGTTCAACCACCCGATGACCGGCGCGCCCATCGCGCTGACGAGCCCGCTGCCCCCCGACCTCGCCGCCGTCGTCGACGTCATCGAGCGCTGAGCGCCTGACCGCTCATGCCAGCGCTCGTCGTCGACGTCACCCCGACTCCGGCGTAGACCCTGCGCCAACAGCGGAGTTCGTCATGAAGCAGAGCGGCAACACCATCTTGATCACCGGCGGCGCCACCGGCATCGGCCTCGCCTTTGCGAAGGCCTTCGTCGACGCCAAGAACAAGGTGATCATCACCGGGCGGCGGCAAGACAAGCTCGACGATGCCAAAGCCAAAGTGCCCGGCGTCGTCACCGTCAAAGGCGACGTCAGCACCGTCGAAGGCGTCAAAGCCCTCGCCGCTGTCATCAAAAGCGATCACAAAGATGTGAACGTGTTGATGAACAATGCCGGCATCATGGTCTACAAAAATCTAGCCAAGCCCGACGAAGACCTCGCCGCCCTCACCGCCGAGATCGACACCAACCTCCACGGGCCGATCCGCTTGAATGCAGCGCTGATCGAACAGCTGAAATCCCACAAGGGCACGATCATCAATGTATCTTCGGGGCTCGCCTTTGCGCCGATGATGGCGGCGCCGATCTACTGCGCCACCAAGGCCGCGCTGCACAGCTACACGATCTCGCTGCGCAACCAGCTGAAGAGCAGCGGCGTCGAGGTCATCGAGGTCGCGCCGCCGGCCGTGAAGACCGAGCTCGCCGACATCCCCGAGGGCGACGGCGTCAAGGTCATCAGCACCGACGAGCTCATCACCCACGTCATGAAAGGCCTCGCGGCAGGCGACGTCGAGATCCGCACCGGTCAGGCGAACCAGCTCCACTGGATGAGCCGCATCGCCCCCGGCTTCATCAACGGCCAGCTCGCCACCGGCTCGGCCAAGCTCGTCCCGCAGTGACCAAGTGACGTCGCGCACGTGGCCGACGCCGGCCACGTCGTCGGCACGTCGTCAGCAACGGCCTCCGGCGGTCGACCGATATTGTGAGCAAGCGGTCAGGGATGTCCGCGGGATGGAGTCGCTCACATGGTTGCTGCCGTTGCCAATGCCCCCAGCCGGGGCATCGCCTCGTCGTCGTCTTCGTCGTCTGCGTCTTCTTCTGAGCGGCCCGCGCCTTCGTTGGAGGCCGCGGCGAACGGCGCTCCGATCGCCAAGGGGCAGCGGGGCGAGAGCGTCACCGCCGTGCAAGAGGCGCTGAAGGCCAAAGGCGTCAACGTCGACGCAGACGGCAAATTCGGCCCGCAGACCGACGCCGCCGTCCGCTCTTTTCAGCAGCAGCAGGGCCTCACCGTCGACGGCCTCGTCGGACCGCAGACCCTGCGCGCCCTCGGCCTCGCGCAGCCCGCGACGACGGGCCCCACTGGAGGCGTGACTCCCAGTGGCGCGAGCGTCCCCGCCCGTGAGCCGTCGCGCGCCGATCAGGCCCGCGTGACGGGTGCACCGTCGACAGCGCGTCCGCCGCCGCCGCCGCTGCCCGCCACACCGCAGGCAGGGACGCCTGCGACCAGCCCGGCGACCAGCCCGGCGACCAGCCCTGCGACCACCGCGACCACCCTGGCGCTGCCGGAGCGGTCGTCGACGGCGATGACGGGCAGCGAAGCCGTCAGCGCGATGCGCGGAATGACCACCGCGCAGCGCGAGGCCTTCATCCAACAGCAGGTGCTCGAGGGAAACGTGCCGTCGTCGTCACGGCAGCTGAAAGACGTCCCCGTCTCCTTCACCGACCGCAGCGGGACCGCCCACACGGGAACGCTGCACGTGATGCCCGACTACGTCTCGATCGGCAGCGACGCCGACAACGTGCGCGTGCCGATGAACCCGATGACCGCGCAGCGCATCGCCGACGCGACGGGAACGCAGCTGCCGACGCGCAAAATGGTCAACGACGTCTACGCCGCCGCCGACGTGAAGCTGCCGCCGTCGCCGATGACGCCGGGGGCGCAGATGACGTCGGTGGACTACTTCGCCCGCCACAACGCGACCATCCAACAGCAGCTGAACGCGCGCGGCGCCGACGCTGGCGCCCTCGTCGCCGGCGACAAAAAAGACGTCGTCGTCGGCAACCTGCAGACGGCCCACCCCGACCGCGTCGCCATCTACGGCTGGCACCAACAAAACGGACGCGCGATCCAGCCGCTGTCGACGGTGCACGAGAACACCTACGCCGACTACAGCCACGGCGCCCGCCTCGTCGGACAAACCATGACCGTCGATGGCGTCGAGCGACCCGTCAGCGACGTGCTCGCCGACCCCGCCCTCAGCGGCCTCGTCAGCGACGAAGGACCCGTCAGAAACGCCCGCGTCCCCCGCGCCTGAGCCGCAGCAGACGCAGACCGATCCGGCGGCGGGCACGTTGACGACGGCTCCCCCTCGCCCGGATGCTGCGCGCATGATCCGCCTGCTGACGCCCTCTCTCGTCGCCCTCGTCGTCGCCGCCAGCGGGTGCTCGGGCTCGTCGCCGGCCATGCGGGCCGAGTCCCGCGCCTGGGACGGCGACGATGGCGGCGCCCGCGGCATGGCCTACGACGCCCCCGTCGCCGCCAGCGAAGCCGCCCCCGCCGCCGCCGACGGCTTCAGCTTCTTCGGCGGCGGGGCCAGCAAAGAAGAGGCGATGGCACAGCCCCCACCGCCGCCCCAGGATCCAAAGGCGCCGCCGCTGCCGACCGGCGACCCCGCCGACAAAGGCCTCGTCGAGGCCGCCAAGCGCCTGGTCATCTACACGGGCTCGATGTCGCTGATGGTGCCCATCGCCGCCGACGCCGCCGACGCCTTCGTCGAAAAAGTGAACGGCCTCGGCGGCTACCTGCAGCAGCGGTCGGCGACGACGGTGACGGTGCGGGTGCCCGCCGGGCAGTTCTTCGCGGTGCTCGAGGGGCTGCGCAAAACAGGCACTGTCACCGACGAGCAGGTGAACGCCCAAGACGTCACCAAGAAGGTCTTCGACACCGAGCTCCGGCTGCAGACGGCCGACGAGAGCCGCAAGCGGCTGGTCGAGATCCTGAAGTCGGCCACCAAGATCGAAGACATTTTGCGCATCGAGACCGAGATCCGGCGGCTGACCGACGAGATCGAGGCCATGAAGGGCGAGCTGCGCAACCTGGGCGACCAGATCGCCTTTTCGACCCTGACGGTGTCGTTTTACGCCAACGCCCCCGCCCCCCGGCCCTACCCCGACCGCACCCAAAGCCGCTTCGACTGGATCAACCAGATCGGCGTCGAACAAGTTTTGTACGGCTTCTGAGCGAAGAACATGAGAAATCACATGAACATGAAACAACATTTCTTCGCCGCCGTCGCCGCCGTCGCCTGCAGCGGCTGCTTGACCATGCAGGTGCCCGAGCGCTTTCTCGTCGTCGAGCGCGGGCCCGGCGTGCTGCGGGCGATCACCCCTGAAGAGTCCAAGATCTGGGCGCGGGATTTCGATGACGAAACAAAGGCCACACTGGCTTTTTGGAAAGATGCAGTGAAAGCCGATCTGGTGAAGAACCGGGGCTACACGCTGGTCGCCGAGAGCCAGATCCAGGACGGATCGGGCCACCAGGGCCTCCTGATGACCCTGGAGGCGACGTTGGGCGGCCGGCCGGTCCGCGAGCTGCTGGCTGTCTTCGTCATCGACGGGGTTTTGAGCAACACCGTCCGCGTCGCCGAATACGTCGCCGACAAAGAAGCTTTCGACGCAGAAGTCGAAGCCGTGAAGAAATCGCTGACGACGCTGCGTTGAACGCATAGAAGCGCGCGCATGAAGATCGCGCTGGCCACCAGCAAAGAGCTCCCGGGCCTCGACCCCGACGACCACCCCTACCTCAAGTCATTGAAGGAGCGCGGCGTCGAGGTCACCCTGCCCATTTGGGACGATCCCGCTGCCGAGTCGCAGTGGGTCGACGCCGACCTCGTCGTCGTCCGCTCGACGTGGGACTACTCCGAGAAGCACGCTGCGTTCATCGACTGGGCTGCCAAGGTCGACGAGCGCACGACGCTGATGAACCCGTCGGCCATGATCGACTGGAACTCGGACAAGAAGCGCTACCTCAGCGACCTCGCCGCGCACCGCGTGCCGACGGTGCCGACGGCGTGGCTCGACGTCGTCGACAAGAAGTCGAAGAAGAAGGCCGACGTCGCCGCCCTCGCCAAAGACCGCGGCTGGGGCTTCGGCCCCGGCAAGGGTCTCGTGATCAAGCCCGTCATCGGCGCTGGCTCACGCGACACCTTGCTCGCCGAAGACGCCAAGCAGGCGCAGGCCTTCGTCGACGAGCAGCTGCCGAAGCAGGCGTTGATGGTGCAGCCGTTCTTGCCGCGCATCAAAGACGGCGAGGTCTCTCTCGTCTTCATCGATGGCGTCTTCAGCCACGCGGTGATCAAGAAGCCCAAAGAGGGCGACTTCCGCAGCCAGCCCGAGTTCGGCTCCGTCGTCGAGACGCACACGCCGACGACGCGTGAGCGCGACCTGGCCGACCACACCTTCCACATCATGGGCGCCCGCCCGCTCTATGCCCGCGTCGACATCATCACGGGCCTCGACGACAAGCCCTGCCTGCTTGAGCTCGAGGTCGTCGAGCCCTCGCTCTACCTCGCGTGGTCCGACTCGGCCGCCGAGGCCTTTGCCGAAGCCACCATCCGCCGCGCCACGAAGAAGTAGGCGCACCCGACGACGGTGACGACGAGAAAGGCGGCCCGCGTGGCCGCCTTTTTCTTTGCGTTGCTCGCGTCGCAGACCTCACCCCTCGCTGCGCTCGGACCTCTCCACGGGCGCTCGCAAAGCCTCGCTGTGGAGAGGTAAATCTGGCAGTCATCGCGGAATCACAATGGGATGGATTGCCAAGCTTGCCACGGTGGGAGCCTCGGTCTCCGACGAGCGCGTCACGAAATCTGTTTCAAATCTGTTTCTGAAAAAACCAAGAACCCGCGAAATTACCCAGCAATGATGATCGCACTGCGCGACAAATTCCGGATTGCACCTCTCCACAGCGAGGCTTTGCGAGCGCCCGTGGAGAGGTCCGAGCGCAGCGAGGGGTGAGGTCTGCGGCGGTGAGCAACGGCGCGACATCCCGCCAACGTCGTGACGCGGATGGTGACGACGCGAACCAGCCGCGCGGGAGCGCGGGAGCGCGGTGTTGCCACGTGAAACAGCCCCGTGGTGACGACGTCAAACGTGTCGGGTCAGTCGACGGCGGCGACGAGGTCGGCGGCGGCCTTTTGGCTGAGCTTGAAATTCGGAGCGACGCGTTTGCTGACGACGACGGCGCCGGTGTCGTCGACGGCGGTGAGGACGGCGTGGGGGTCGTCTTCGTCGGTGGCGATGTCGAGGTCGACGCGGAATTTTCGGAAGTCGTCGCGGATGACCGTCGTCGACTTGTGCAAGGCCGCGCGCTGCGCCGACGCCGCCCGCTCGAGCACTTCAGACGCCGTCTTCACCAGCGTCATGAAGTCTTTGGGATTGAGGGGCTTCGGGTTCTTCTTGTCGCGGCCCATGACCCACGGACCGACCAGGGCCGGCTCGGCGTCGCCGGCGCGGATCATCTCGACCGCCCAGCCGTCGTCGTCGTCGTTCTTGATCACACGGGCCGTCCAGCCCTTCTGCTTCCACAGGGTCGGCGTGGTGATGTCGGCGTCAGGGGACGGGACAGGAGACGGGACGGCTTCGGCTTCGCTCATGATCGCGAGCCTGCCTTGACATCTGTTCAGTGTAAACCCCTGTTCAGGGGCTCGGCACCAGATGCAGCGTGCGGCGCGGGCGCTCGACGACGTCAGGGTCGAGGCGGGACGCGGGCGGGAGGAGCGTCAACGCCAGCACGCGGGCGCCGCCGACCATGGGCACGACGAACGTGGTGGTGCCGTCGATGCTGTCGCCGTCGGCGCCGCCGCTGCCGGGGAGGGCCTGGCCGACGAGGACGCCGCCGTCGAGGCCAAGCTCCGATCCGTTCGGGCCGCTGACGGTGACGGTGACGTCGCCTGCGCCGCCGTCTTCATTGGCGAGAGCGAGGTAGACGGTGCCGAATTCGCTGACGTCGACGTCGAGGGCGCGGTCGAGGGCGACCTCGGGGACGCGGTCGTCTTCGGCGGCTTCGGCGCCTTCGTCGAAGCCATGCACGCCGTCGGCTTTGGAGCCCATATAATAACGCCACTTGGCGAACTCGATGACACTGTCTGAGAAAGACATGCCGCGTGATGCTTGAATCATGTCCTCGAGCACGTCCTCGACATCCGGGTCTGCCGAGGTGCCGTCGGGCAGCTCGTCGGATCTTGCGGCCAGCCACATCTGGCCGATCCACTGTGGGTTGTCGGTGAATACTTCTTGTTTGAGGTATTGAAGATAGAGGGCAGCACCATACAAGTAATAGCCGACGTAGTCGTCGTTGTAGTCGACGGCGCGGTCCGCCTGTCCCTGGTAGTCGAACCACACCTCTTTCCAGGTGTCGTCGTCGGGAAAGAGCTCGTCTTCGATGTACTGCGACGTCGCCTCGTAGATGAAGGCGGTCTCGCCCCAGTCGCAGCTGGCCTGCATGGCGTGGTTCAGCTCGTGGGCCGGCACGCTGTCCGGGTAGACCTCCCAGTCGAGCACCATGTATGGCGAGACGTCGGCGAACGAGGTGTCGGGGATGACGTCGACGTAGTCGACGTAGGCGACGTCGCTGCCGCGGAACAAGAAGGCGTCGAAGTTGTCGTCGTCGCCGCACAGGCCGCCGTCGCCGGGGACGCCGACGAAGCCGAGGTCGAGCTCGGCGTTCCACGAGGCCTCGATGTCCGAGAGCATGGCCTCGCCGATGTCGCGCTCTTCTTCGTCACGGATGTGCACCGTGACGTTGTGCACCGTTGACGTCAGCGCGATCGGCCACGCCTGCGGAAAGTCGCAGGGGTAGTCGTCGGGGCCGACCTCGACGTCGAGGCCGCTGGGTTCGCCTTCGCCTTCGCCTTCTCCGCCTTCGCCTTCGCCTTCTTCGCCTTCGCCTTCTTCGCCTTCTTCGCCCTCACCCTCAGCGGCGGGACCGCAGGCGGCCGTGACGATGACGAACGGCACGAAGAGCGGGACGACGAACAGCGGGACAACGCGCATGGGGCTCACTTCAGCAAACGGAGGGCTTCATCGCGAGCGGCGACGACGTCGGCGGATCCTTCGACGGCGGCGACGACGACGGCGGCCTCTTTGCGCAGCCGCGCGCCGGTGACGACGTCGTGGCGCGCCTGCCAGGCCCAGCGCGACGTCAAGTTGGCGGTGGCGTGCAGCGCGGCGACGCGGACGACGTCGGGGTGGGCTTTGTCGCCGACGATCGTCGACAACACGCGCCAGGCGTCTTCGCTGCGGTGACGGCCGAGGCCCGCGACGGCGCCGGCGCGCACGCCTTCGTCTTCGTCGGCGTCGTTGGCGATGGGGCCGAGCACGTCGACGACGCCGCGTCCATCGACGGCGCCCGGCAGCTCACCGAGCCGCTCGAGGGCCACGGCGCGCACGGCGTTGTCGGTGCTCTCAAGATAGACGGCGTGCAGGGCGGCGCCGATCACCTCGACGTCGGCGTCGCTGGCCTTCTGCGCGTGCTGCGCCAACGCTGTCAGTGCGCCCTGCTGCAGCGCCCGCCGCTCGACGACGCGGGCCTCTTTCGCTTGCCCGCCGTCGACGAGAAACGCCTCGGGGTTCTTCAGCACGGCGAGCGACACCGCCAGCGGCAACGTCTTCAGCTCGGCGCTCACGTCGGGCGCGTGGTTTCTCTTCTGCAAGTAAAACGCCGGATCGACGCCCTTCAACACAACAGACGCGGCAGGCGCAGCAGCCAGCGACGTCGTCGCGCCAAAAATGGCGAGGGTGAGGGCGAGGGATTTCATCATCATGTGGTTCTTCAGGTTGTTCATGATGATCCTCACTCCTTCGTCCACCACGCGTCCGCATAGGGCGCGCGCTCGAGGTTGGTGCCGCAGTGCGCTTCGCCCAAGAGCTCGTGATAGCTCTCGAAGACGTCGACGAAGATGACGTCGAGGTCGGTGTCGGCCAACGAATTCAACGTCGCCGCTTGCCACTGATCGACACCGTTGACGACGGGTCCTTCGGGGTCGGGGGCGAAGACGCGGTCAGCGACGGTGACGAGGTTCTGGATGCCGGGGTTGAAGGCGGCGACCAGTCCGTCGCCGCTGGCTTCTTCGAAGAGCACCGGCACGGGGCGAAAGTCATCGTCGGTGAGCCCGAGGCTGCTCTTGAGCACCTCTTGCACGCCGTCGATGCGCGCCTGCGCCAGCTCGTTTAAGGCCATGAACTCTTCGGCGTCGAGGATCTCGTCGACGCTGTAGCTGTTGCGGCGGCCCGAGAAGACGACGGCGTCGCCGTTGCCGCTGGCGCTGACGGCTGCGAGCACGTCTCTGGCCATCGCCGGCGAGGCGATGACGACCTTGAACGGGTGGGGGCTGTTGCTGGCGCCCAACACGGGCACGAACTGGAGCATCTCGTCGACGTGGCCGACGGCGAGCCACTCGGACGACACCTGGATGGCGGGCGCTTGCAGCTCTTGGGCGTTCAAGAAGCCGACCTGGTTGTCGTTCATGGTGTCGACGCTGCGGGCGCCCGACAGCGTCGTGGTGCCGCCGCCGTAGATCATGCGGCCGAAGCGGTCTTGCGCCGTCTGCGGCGACGTCTCGAGGTTGCCGCCGTAGTTGTGCGAGCTCTCGTCGCCGCCCGGGTAGTAGAAGCCGCGGCCGGGTGAGACCCACTCGCCGGGCACGAACGCGTCGAGACCCTGTCCGCCGTAGCTGCGCTCGGTCTGCATCGCGGTGATCATCTCGCGCGTGCCGCCGTTGTCGCTGGGAAGCAGCTGCGTGCCGACCTCCCACGAGTCCTGCACCCAGCGGTCGCCGAAGTAGGCGTCGCCGTCGAGGGCGTAGAGGTCGACGTCGCCGGGCAAGCCGTCTTCAAAGGCGCCGACGAGGGCGGCGTTGTTGTCGTCTCCGAAGGGCAGGTCGACGACAAACAAGCGCCGCGGCGCTTGCAGGTTGTCGGGAAACAACACGGGTGCGGCGCGCAGCTCGACGCGGTCGGTGCTGACGACAGCCTCGTCTTCGACCACTGTGACGGTGACGACGACGACGCCGTCGAAGTCGCCGGTGCGGCCGGTGATGGCTTCGAGGCGCAATTCGACGTCGCCAAAGCCCGCGCCGGGTACTTCGGCGCGCGGCGTCGACGCGTCGGTGAGGATGCTGCCGTTCAACCACAGGCGCGTGCGCTCGGCAGCGATGGCCGGAGTGACCTCGACAAAGACCTTGCCGGCGCCGAGATCGCGCGCCTGCCGCACGATGACGGCAAACGTGTCGTCGTCGACGGCGTCGAGCACGTCGTCGTCGCGGTCTCTGACGCCGTCGTTGTTGTCGTCGTCGACGTTGCCGAAGAAGCCGGCCTGGGCGCTGTCTTCGACGGCTTCGTCGGCGCCGCTGATGACGCCGTCGTTGTCGCTGTCGACGTCGACGTCGGCGGTGCGCGGCGGGTTCGGCCCGGTGATCTCGAGGTGCTGCTCGGCTGTGTCGTAGCGGCCGTCATCGCCTCTGACGCGCACCATGGCGTTGAAGCTGCCGGCGGCGCCGTAGCTGTGGACGACGACGCTGTCGGCATCTTCGACGTCGAATTCGCCGTCGCCGTCGAAGTCGAAGTCGAAGTGCAAGCCGCCGTCTTTGGCGCCCTCGTTGAACGCCGTCGACGCCGACGCATCGAGCGTGATCTCGACCGGCGCTTGTCCGCCCGGCGACGAGACCGTCAGCGCTGCCGTGGGTGCGCCTTCGCCGCCGGCCTCGCCTTTGAGGGTGTCGTCGGGGCAGCCCGCGACCGCCAGCGGCACGAGAAACACGGGGGTCAGGCGGGCCAGGTGAAGCGTTCGAGCGAGACGGCGCAGGCGCATCCACAACCTCGTGCGTGTCGGGTCAAGCAAGGCACCGTCGCTGAGCACCCGACATGCCACCATCCGACGATCGTGCCGCCGGGATCCCTCCCGCCGCGGTGCAATGCTGGCATCCGTCGACGACGTGATGGCTGCACGCGCGGCGTCATTCGGGTGCGCGGATGTAGGCCCGTGCGCGCGGAGATCAGGGCGCTCCGGCCGCGACGGTCGTTGTCGTTGGCGAGCGTGCACGGCCGGCCTCGTCTTGTTTGTGCTGCGCACGGCTGGGGCGAAGCGAGCGTGCCGCGGCCGCCAACGACAACGTCAAAGCACGCAAACACGACCGTCGACGACAACGTCAAAGGGCCCGAGGAACGACGAGCGTGGGTTTCCCCGGGCTGCTCGCCGACGACCCTGCCTCGAGCGCCGACGACAACCTCACAGCCGTGCGCAGCACAATCAAAAACGAGGCCGGCCGTGCACGCTCACCAACGACAACGACCGCCGCGGCCGGAGCGCCATGCTGATCGCCAAAGATCATCCGGCGGCGGCATGCGTTCTAGGCTGACGGCGTTCTCACCAGACCCGCGCGCGGAGCCCCCACCATGAACCTCTCGAAGATCGCCCGCACGGGACTGCACCTGCTGTTCTGGCCGTGGAACGTGGTGCTCTGCGCCGTCGCGGTCTTCGGCTACGTGCCGCTGGCGCTGAAAGACCAGATCCTCGACGCCGTCGACGGGCTCGCCCGCTGGGACTTCGTCGGCGGCAGCGTCGTCTTGTGCCTCGTGCCGCTGGTGACGACGGCGTACGCCTTCACGCACCGCGCGCGCTACAAAGAGCACCCCCTCGACCTCGCTGAGCTGTTCTTCGGCGTCGAGCTGCCGCTGCTCGCCATCACCGGCGCCCGGCTCTTTGGCTTTCACCAGCTGAGCAACGCCGCCCAATTCGTCTACGTCGCCCTCGTCGCCGGCGGACTGGTGGCCGAGAGCCGCCTCGTGCTCGGCAAGCGCTTTCCGCAAGGACAGCTCGCCGACGGCGTCAGCCACATGGTGCTCACGCTGCGGTTCATCGCCGGCACCTACGTCGGCTTCTTGCTGGCCAACATCACCATCCCGTTGATCTTGATGGCCGTCGTCAACGTCGTCGGCGGCGACTTCCCCAGCGGCGGCATCGTCGTCGCCGTCATCGTCTTCCCCGTCACCTTCTTCGTGTTGGCGACGGCGCTCTTGGTGCTGACGCTGCCGATCACGGCGCCGCTCTCGTGGTTCATCGCGCTCAAAGAGAGCGGACACGAGGTGCAAAAGAAGTGGGGCTACGACGACCTGCTGTTCACCAGCGGCGCCCCCGTCGTCGTCGCCGTCATCGGCTTCGCGCTCTTGGTGCCGCAGCCACACGCCGCGGCCGCCGCGCTGCTCACGCCGGTGAAAGACGACGCCGCCCGCAAAGACCTCGTCGAAAAAAGCGCCGACGTCGAAGCCGGCCTCGTCGACGCCTGGCTCGGACGGCACACCTACGTCGCCGACAACGACAACGACGCCTGGGGCAAGCTGTGGTCGCTCGACCAGAACATCTTCGACCACGCGTCGCGCAAAGACATCGACGGCACGCTCAACAGCGCCGCGCGTCCCTTCACGTTCGACGGCAAATTCCACGGCGGTGACCTCGACGAAGCCACCGCACGCCGGCTCTACCGCGACTTCTTTGGCCGCGAGATCGAGCGCGATCATGCGAAAGAAGCGCGCGACGCGTTGGCGGCGACGTGGTCGCGCGAAGAGCGCTTCGCTGGCTTCATCAACGAAGGCGCCCAGCGCGTGCGCCTCGCCGCGCAGAGCGTGAAAGCCGAAGTCAAAGAGGCCGGCAGCGGCGTCGTCGACGTCGACGTCCATGACGTCTGGGTCAACCAGACGCCCAACGACGAAGAGGTCGCCCTCTTCTTCGAGCTGCCCGAGACCGCGGCGCTCACGGGGCTGTGGCTCTCGCCGACGCAGAACAAAGAAGACGGCGCCGCCTACGTCGTCGCCCCGCGTGGTGCTGCGCAGCAGCTCTACAACGAAGAGGTGCGCGCCCGCCGCGACCCCGCCCTCGTCGAGCAGGTGGGGCCGCGCCAGTACCGCCTGCGCGTCTTCCCGGTGCCAGCGCGCCCGGCCCGGTCGCACGACGTGCTCAGCGGCGAGGCCTGGGCCGGTCCCGAGGCCCCGCGCGTGCATGTGTTCTTGAGCTACCAGGCCCTCGTCGGCGTCGGCGGTGCCGTGCCCCTCCCGCTCTTGCGCGAGCGCCGCAATGGATTTTGGGACACAGACACCGTCCGCGTCGTCAACGGCGCCGTCGTCGCAGGCAAAGACGCTGCCGAGCACGGCGAATGGGTCGCAGGCGCCGTCGTCGTCGACGCCAACGAAGCCTCTGTCGTCGTCAACGCCCTCGTCGGACCCACCGACCGCCGACAAGACTGCGTGCGCCTCACACCGTGGCCGGCGCCCAGCGTCGACCTCAAGGGCAAGACCGTCGACGTCGTCATCGACCGCTCGCTGTCGATGGCGCCGCACAAAGAGCAGCTGAAGCAGGCGCTGTCGACGCTGACCGCGACGGGGGCGACGTTGCGCTTCGTGCTCGGCACGTCCTCCTTGAGAAACGAAGACGCCGTGGCCGTCGGCACATTCGACGCCGCTGACGTCGACAACGCCGTCTTCTTCGGCGCCGCCCAGCCGAAGCAATTGTTGCAACAGCTGTTGCGCGCGCGCCCCAACCTCGGCGACGCCGTCGTCGTCCTCGCCGGCGCCGCCAGCTTCGACGTCGCCGACGACGGCTCCCTCGAGCTTTCGTCGCTGCCGAACCAGAAGCTGCCGCCGACCTTGCTCGTGCACCTCACCGCGATGCCCCGCGGCTACGACGACGCCACCCTCGACGCCGTCCGCGCCTCGGGCGGCGCCGCTTCCTCTGACCTCGGCGTGGCCCTCGCCCGCCTCTCCGCCCTCAACTACGTCGACGGACACCGCGTCGACCTCTCGTCGGGCTGCACGACGTCGACCGCGGCCCGCGCCGTCGTCGCCCGCCAGGCCATCTTGTTGGCCGACCGCAACGGCAAGGCTCCGCTCGACAAGCTCGACGCGCTGCACGCCCTCGCTGTCGACGCCAGCGTCGTCACCCCCTACTCGTCGATGATCGTCTTGCTCGATGAGCGGCAGCGCGCGCGCCTGCGCCAGCTCAACAACCAGCAAGACCGCTTCGACCGCGAGATCGAGCAGGACCAAAAGAAGGCAGACGCCGTCGTCGTCGACCCCGTCGTCGGCGCCCTCGCCGTCAGCCCCATCGGCTTCCTCGCCTCGTGTCAGGGAGAGGCGCCGCCCCCGCCGCCTGAGCCCGTCGCCGTCGTCGCCCCCAGCGTCATCAACAGCGTCGTCAACAGCGTCGTCAACAGCGTCGTCGCCGACGTCGTCAACAGCGTCGTCGCCCCCGAAGCGCCGGTGCCTGCAAGCGCCCCCGTCGATGGGCGCGTCGACAACATCAAGGGCGTCGCCGACAACGTCCCGTCAGCCAAGGCGAAAGAGGCGTCGTTCAGCGAGGTCAGCAAGCGCGAAGCCGCCGTCGACGGCAAAGACAACGCCGGCCCCAGCGCCGATGGCCGCGTCGCGCTGCTCGAGAAGACCCTGGGCGGCGAAGCCAACAGCGGCCTCGTCGCCGGCGAGAAACAACGCGCTGATGGCGAAGTCGACGCGCCGCCGCCGCCGACATCGACGCTGAAGCCGCAGGAGCTGGGGCAGCTGTCGACGTCGACGTCGACGCCGACGAACGCGGCGAACGCGACGAACGCGACGCAGCCGGCCCAACAGCGCGGGCAGAACGTGTCGGGCGTGCCCGAGCCCCACGAGTGGCTGCTGCTGATCCTCGGCGGCGTCGCCGTGGTCGTGCTGACGCGGCGTCGCGGCGCGCGCTTCTGGTGAACTGAGACGCGAAAAGAACGCCGGGCACCGTGCCGCGTTTTGGTTGTAGGGTCCGCACCGATTTCCGGTCGGTTTCCACGCCTTCCAGACGACATCCGTCGAGGTGCTTCGTGTCGCGTTTGCCTGTTGGCTCCCCGCTGTTCTTCGCCGTCGCCGGCGGCGTCGTTCTCGCCGTTGCCGTCGCCTGCTCGACCCCGTCGGGCGCGGGCGGCGCCAGCGCCGGCTCGCGCGGCGAGAAGTTCTTTCTCACCAAGTGCAACGCCTGCCACCCCGGCGGCGGACAGGGCGCCGGACCCCCCATCGACGCCGGCATCGCTCCGTCGTTCCTCGAGCGCGGCAAGACCAGCGGACGCCACGGCGTCCCCGAAGCCGAATTCGACACCCTCATCGCCTACTTGAACCAGAAGCTCGGCGCCCCCGCCGTGGCGACGGCTCCGGCGACGACTCCAGCGACGGGGCCAGTGGCGACGACGCCGGTGGCGACCGCGCCGGTGGCGACCGCGCCGGTGGCGATGTCGGGCGACCCTGCGCGGGGTGAGCGGTACTTCCAGAGCAAGTGCAACCGTTGCCACCCCAACGGCGGCGCCGGCGTCGGACCGACGACGGTCGGCAAGCCCATGCCCGGCCCGCTGAAGGCCACGCCCACCGGCGGACGCCACGACGTCCCCGCCGACGAATTCGACAGCCTCCTCGCCTTCCTCGTCAGCAAAGGCGGCGGCCCCGTCGCTGCCCCCGTCGCCACTGCCCCCGTGACCGCTCCCGTCGCCACTGCCCCCGTCGCAACGGCCCCGTCAGCGTCGGGCGACCCGGCCCAGGGCGGCGCCTACTACCAGGCGAAGTGCAACAAGTGTCACCCCGGCGGCAACAAGGGCGTCGGCCCCGCCCTCGCCGGCAAGAACCTCCCCGGCGTTCTCGTCGCCGGCGGCCCCGGCAAGCACGGCGTCGAAGCCGGCAGCTTCGAGAACCTGCTGTCGTACCTGACGACCCTCGGCGCGGTCCGCGTCGGCGGCGGTCCGACGACGACGGCGCCGGCGCAGACGCCGGTGGGCACGACGCCGGTGTCGACGCCTCCTGCGACGACGACGACGACCAACGGCATCTCCAACAACGCCGGCATGGTCCCGTATTCGTGCAGCTGCCAGTGCCCGGCCGGCACCCCGGCGGCGGCGCTGCCCGCGGCCTGCATCTGCCAGTGCGCCCCGCGCTGAGCGGTCTTCACGCTCCGTGACGACCGTGACGACGAGAACGGCGGCCCACGTGGCCGCCGTTTCTTTTCAGCCGAGCCGCGTCGGCGTCGACGGCGCCTCGTGCGTCGTGCCGGCGACGCCGACGTAGACGGTGCCGTCGCTGACGGTGACGTCGACGTCGCCGCCTCTGGCGTCGAGGCAGCCGTCGACGGCGTCGAGAAAGGCGGCGTCAAAGGCGTAGACGTCGATGGCGTCGAGCTTGTGGACCTTTTGTCCCGCCAGCGCGTCGCGCAATTGCTGCAACGGCTGGTGCGTGACGACGACGACACGGGGCGCCGCTTTGCTCGACTTGTGCAGCCGCTCGGCCGACGGCGTGCCGATCTCGACGTGCATCGTCAGGCGTCCGTCGAGAGTGCGCGTCGACAGCGCCGGCTCGTCGGGATTCGACAAGCCGCCCTTGCTGAAGGCGAGTCCCTCTTCGTAGAGCAGGCAGTAGGCGAGCACGCGCGCCAACAAATACCGCCGCGTCTCAGAGGCATGCTGCGCGGTCTTGAGCTCGAACGAGGCATAGACGCCGCGGTCGACGTCGCTGAGCTGGATGTTGAACCGAACCGCCGTCGCCGTCTGCGCCATCAGGTCACCGCCTCACATCACCACGTGTAGCCGATGGCCCGCGCGGTGGTGCCATCGCACGTCGCGACGATCGTGCAGTAGTCGGTGTGGACGCTGCCGTCGTCGAAGCCGACGTCGGCGCAGTGGGGCACGCCGCAGTCGGGGGTCACGAGGCGCGACGAGCCGTTGTAGTCGCGGGCGTCTTCGACGAACGACGAGTTGTCGTCGTCGTAGTGGAACTGCGACCACGTGCCCTGCGACGCGAGGTCGTCAGAGAATTTCACAGTGCCGAAGCAGCGCCCCGGAGCGCTGGCGCCCGCCCCGCGCATGTCGTTGGCCGTGATCAAGTAGGTCATGTCGACGACGGCGCCGGGCGCGCAGGCGAAGGTCGGCTGCACGGGCAGGCGCGGGTCGACGGGCGTTTCGACTTCGCCTTCGCCGGCGGGTTCTTCGACTTCGCCTTCGCCGACGGGTTCTTCGACTTCGCCTTCGCCAGCAGGTTCTTCGACTTCGCCTTCGCCGACGGGTTCTTCGACTTCGCCTTCGCCGGCAGCGTCGTTGCCCTTGTCGCCGTCGTTGGCGTCGTCGAGCGTGATGCGCGGCTTCAGCAACGGCTCGTTGCCGCAGCCGGCGGCGCAGAAGACGACGGAGACGGCGAAGAAAGCGAAAGAGGAGCGCAACATGGGCGCTCCTCTCGCATGAATCTCCGCCGCAGCGAACGACCCATTCGTCGTCGTCACCGCGTGTGGAACGCGTGTGGAACCACCGGACTCAGGTCCAGATGACGCCGGTCTTGATGCCGACGACGGTGCCGTCTTGGGCGGCGCCGACGATGTAGGTCGGGTGGTTGGCGTCGACGTTGGGTGCGCCGTCCTGGCCGATGATGAGCACGCGCGGGTCTTCGAGGCCTTTGATGAAGGCGCTGACCTTGGCAACGTCGGCGGCGGGCACGTTCGCGATGCTCTGCTGGTCGAGCCACTCTTTGAGCAGCGCGCTGTCGAGAGCCTTGAAGCGCTCGACGGCGCCTTCGGGCTTGCTGACGTCGTGACCGAGAGCGCGGCCGAGCTGCTCGCCCGAGGCGGGCCACGGCATCACGGGCCCGAGCACGGCCGTGACGGCCTCGCCGCCTTCGGAGCCGAGGATGCCGTCGAAGATCCAGCCTGGCAGGGCGCGGTCGAGCTCGGCCTTGATGACGGCGCCGTCGGCCTTGGTGGCGACGACGGGGGCGGGCTGCAGCACGTCGATGGCGCGCTGCACACGGTCGCCCATCCGCACGTCGGTGTTCTTGAGGTTCTGGATCTCGTCGCGGCTGAGAAAGGGTCGACCCGAGCCGCTGGCCTGGTTGACCGCGGCGACGGCGGTGTCGAACTGCTCGCCGAGCACGTTGGCCACGGTATCGACGGTGATCGGCTTGCCGGGGTTGCGGGTGCGGGCGACGCGCGCGGCCTCTTGCAGGTCGGAGGCAAGCACCTTCTGCTCGTCCTTCGAGATCATCGTGTTGTTGCCGGCGGCGACTTTGAGCTCGTCGGCACTGGCGGTGTTGATCACCTGGACGCGAACGGCATCAACGCGAAGTCGTGTGGTCATGACCGGTTGTCGGACGCCCGTGCCCAAAGTTGCCTACATGTAGGGATCCGCAATAGCGCGGGGCTCCGCC
>JANNAY010000243.1:0-6020 GCA_031384945.1 Deltaproteobacteria bacterium | reverse complement strand
TCGCCGGCGACGAAGGCCTTGCCTTTGCCTTCGATGACGATGCCTTTGACGTCGCTGTCGGCGGCGACGGCGTCGAAGGCCGCGCCCAGCTGCTCGACCACCGCCTCGTTCAGGGCATTCATGGCGTCAGGACGGTTGAAGGTGACGTAGCCAACATTGCCCTCTTTGCGGTGGGCCACCAGGGTGATGCTGAAAGGCTCGTTCTTCTCGCCCTTTTCAACCAGAATGCCCGGCGCCTTGACGTCGGGGTACTTCTTCTCGAGCGCGCGCACGGCGAACAACGCGTTGCGCGTGCCGGCAGCATTCATCATCTCAAAAGGACCCTTCGGCCAACGCAAGCCGACGCGGGCGCCGAGGTCGCAGTCTTCGAGGGTGCAGACCTTCTCGTCGAACACGAGGCGCGTGGCGATCTGCCAGACGACGGCGCGCAGCCGCTCTTGCACCGCCGAGAACTTCGTGCGGTCGGGGGCACCGGCGAGGTCCCAGTTCTTCTTGGCGTCGACGACGGGGCGGATCAAATCGCAGGGCGCGTAGAAGGCGCCGAGCTCTTTGCCGAGGGTCGTGGCGGCGTGCAGCGTGATCGGCACGCCCGTGACGTTCATCAGCTCGAAGGGGCCCATGCCGACGCCGAAGCCGCCCGCGTCGACGGAGGCTTTGCAGGCAGCTTCGACGGTGGCGATGTCGGCCACGCCTTCTGCGACGAGGCGCATGGCTTCGTTGAGCCACGGCACGAAGAACCGATTGACGATGAATCCCGGCGCGTCTTTCGAATCAACCGGTGTCTTGCCCGTGGCCTCTTGGATGGCCCATGCGCGGTTGAACGCCTCTTTCGAGGTGGCCTTGCCGGCGATCACCTCGACGAGCCGGTTCTTGGCGGGGTGATAGAAATAATGCAGGCCAACGACGCGGTCTTTGTGTTGGCAAACGTTGGCGACGTCGTCGACGTAGAAGCTGCTGGTGTTGGTGGCCAGCAGGGTTTCTTTGCCCAACCGAACATCGAGGTCTTTGAACAGGGCCTGCTTGACCGAGAGGTCTTCGAAGACAGCTTCGACGACGAGGGCGCAGCCTTTGAGGGCGTCTTTGTCGGGCGAGAACGTCATGCGCGCGAGAATCGCGTCGCGCTCGTCTTTGCTGAAGACCTTGCGGGCGACACCCTCGTCGAGGGTCTGGGTCACGCGGGCGCGGCCGCGCTCGACCGAGGCGGCGTCGACGTCGACGACGACGGTGGTGAAGCCAGACGTCGCGTACTTCTGCGCGATGCCCGCGCCCATGTTGCCTGCGCCGACGACTCCGATTTTTGCGTTCTTCGTGTCCATGATTCGCTCCGCGTTTTACGGCGTCAGGACTACACTCCGCGGCCGTGCGCGCAACCCTCGTCGTCGTTCTCGCAACGCTCCTCTTCGCTGATGCCGCTGCGGCGCGCGTGCGCATCCTCGTCACGCCGATCCGCGACTCGGGCGCCGGCGGCGACGAGACGGCAAAGACGCTGACGCGCGCCGTCGAGACCGCCCTCGCTGGCGCCGTCAAAGACGTCGAGATCGTCACGCCCGCCGCCCTCGACACGGCCATCGAGATCGAGTCGGCGCGCGACTGCGTGGGCCCGAAAGAGAGCGACGACAGCAAGGTC
Source organism: Deltaproteobacteria bacterium (assembly GCA_031384945.1). Classification (GTDB taxonomy): domain Bacteria; phylum Myxococcota; class UBA727; order UBA727; family VGSZ01; genus VGSZ01. The sequence continues at coordinate 4,393 of JANNAY010000243.1, read as the reverse complement.
GTGTCGTCGTGCTTGAGCGAGCTGGCCGACGCCATCGACGTCGACGTGATCGCCCGTCCGTCGCTCGGGCGCATCGGCAGCGAGCTCGTCTTGACGTTGACGCTGCTCGACGGCGAGCGCGCCGTCGTCGTCGCCCAGGGCCAGCGCCGCGCCGACAAAGACAGCCCCGAAGCGCTGCTCGATCAGATTCCTGGGCTCGCCAAAGAGGTCGCCAAAGACGCCGACCTCGTCATCGCCGGCAAACGCAAACGCGCCGTGCCCGTCGGCGCCATCGTCGTCGCTGGCAGCGGCGCCGTCGTCGCCGGCCTCGGCGTCGGCGCCCTCGCCGTCAGAGGCGTCTACTCGGGCGACTACGAGCGCGGCGCTCTCGACCGCGACGAGGCCCGCGCCTACGAATTCATCGACGTCCCCTTCTTGATTGGCGGCATCGGCGCCGTCGTCGTCGGTGGCGTCACCGCCCTTGTCGCCGGCGGCGTCGCCGTCTGGTCCGCCGTCTCGCCCGAGGAATGATCATGCAGCGCGTGCTCGTCTCGTTTGTCGTCGTCATCGCCGCTGTCAGCGGTGTGGCCGGCTGCCCGTCATCAGACCGCCCCTGTCGCGAGAGCGATCAGTGCGAAGACGACGAATTCTGCCAGTTCGACGGCGACGACGACGTCGGCGTCTGCGTCAAAGGCGGCGCCGCAGAAGGCGAAGGCGAAGAAGGCGAAGGCGAAGGCGAAGGCGAAGAAGGCGAAGGCGAAGGCGAAGCCCCCGTCGCCACCACCGCCCGAAACGTCGAAATCGGCGGCGTCTTTGCCTGCGCCATCGACGCCACCGCCCACGTTCAATGCTGGGGCGGCAACAGCCGCGGACAGCTCGGCCGCGTCACCGCGCGCGATCGCGACGACAATGCGGCGCCGATTCCCGGGCTCACCGACGTCGTCGACCTCGCCGTCGGCGAATTTCACGCCTGCGCCCTCGGCCGGCTCGACGGCGGACAACAGCGGCTGTGGTGCTGGGGCGAGTCGTCGCAAGGCACGCTCGGCACCGACGCTGGCGTCGTCGAGCCCGGCACCCTGGTCGAGCCCGAATTGCCCGCCGGCTTCGGCACCGACGCCATCGACGTCGGCGCCGACGGCGACAACAACGGCGGCTTCACCTGCGCCACCGACGGCACCCGCGTCTTCTGCTTCGGCGTGCACGCCCCCGACGCCGTCAACGGCTCACCCGTCGTCTTGAACGGCCTCGGCGCTGCCTCTGGTGGGGTCGACCGCCTCGACGTCAGCCTCGACGGCGTCTGCGCCACGTCGCCGACGCAAGACGTCACCTGCGTTGAGGTCAAAGCCGGCCTGCAGCTGCTGGGCTGCTGCGAAGCCGCCGAATGCGACGCGATCACCAATGGCGCCGTCTACGACTCAGAGGTCGAAAACGCCTGCGTCATCGCCGACGGCACCGCCAGCTGCGCCGGCGAGAACGACTTCGGCGTCGTCGACCCCGGCGCCCGCGCCAACGTCGACCTGCCCCTCACCGCGCTGATCAGCGCCCTCGACGTCGCTGTTGGCACCCAACACGCCTGCGCCGTCTCGGGCATCGCCGTGAAGTGCTGGGGGCGCCCGCTGTTCGGCGCCACCGGCTTTCTCGAGTCGAACACCCTCGAGACCGAGCCCTGCGGCGACAATCCCGCGGTGCGCTGTCACGGCGTCCGCGACGTGCCGATGCCCGGCGGCATCGTCGGCTTCGTCGCCGTTCAGACCCACCGAACGCATTCCTGCGCCGTCTCCAGCGACGGACGCGTCGTTTGCTGGGGCAATCCGCTGGCCAATGACGACGAGAACACGCTGCTGCCGCGCCAGATCGAGCTGTTCAGGTGACGCGAGAAGAGGATTGGCAAACAAAACCGGGGCTGTGGCAGCCTGCCCGCTGAATGGCCCCCCGGGTGCTCGTCTGTCTCGAGGACACCGGCGTCTCCCACGTCATCGCCGCAAGGCTTGTACGTGATGGCGCCGAGGGCATTGTCGTCGACAAACCAGCAAAACTGGCCGACGAAGCGCGCAAGGGCGCGGTCGCTCTGGTGGTGCAAGACCGCTATCCGTCGGGCGAGGTCGGCTCGTCGCTCTTGCGCCAGGTGCGCGTCGCCCGCGGCGAAGTGATCGCTGCCGTCGTCGTCGTCACCGGCGAGCTCGCCGCCCCCGACCGCCACGTGCTCGAGAAGCAATACAAGGTGCAGAGCTTCTTGCCGGCGAGCGCCAGCCCGGTGCAGATCGCCGACGCGCTGAAGAACGCCGGCGCCCTGACGGGTCCTGACTTGACGGGTCTCGGCGTCGCCAGCGGCACGATGGAAGGCGCGCCGGCGACGCAGTCGGGCGAAGAAGACCTCGTGCTGCACGAAGACGAAGTCAAAAACGAATTCGACATCAGCATCGAGAGCCAGGCCGCTCAGATCGATCGCGCCTTCGAGGGCGCCTTCGACGACGACGACGGCGACATGACGCTGAAGACTGTCGAGATCTCGCAGGCCGAGCTGATGAAGCTCAAGGCCAACGGGGCCACGCGCTCAGAGGTGCTCGCGACCTCGCCCGAGATGGGCCTGCCCACGCGTCGGGTGCACGACGAGGTCACCAACAACGGTCCGACGCTGATGCTCGAGGCCGACGACATCGTCGACACCGGCGGCGACCTGCTCTCGCAGCTGCCGGCGCCCGGCGGCGACAACGACTTCGATCTGCAGCCCAAGCCGACGCTGACGACGTCGCCGTCGCCGCTGTCGGCGGCGCAGGCATGGCCGGCGGCGCCAGCGTCGCCTTCGCCCGCGGCGACGCCGGCGGCCCCGTCACCTTCGAAGCGCTTCAACACCAACGGCAGCGCGGGCACCTCCTCGGGCACCGGCTCGGGCACCGGCTCGTCGCCGCCGACAAATTCTCCTGCTTTTTCGACCCCTTCTGATGTCTCGATGGGAATGGCCACCGCCAACCCCGTTGAGGGAGACGCCATGCAGATCCAAGAGCTCCAACGCACCCAGGCAGAGCTGAAAAAAGCCCTGCTCGCCGAGCGCAAAGCGCGCGAGACCGCGCAGAAGCGCGTCGAAGAGCTCGAGAGCAAGCTGCAGAAGATGGGCGAGGCGCCGTCGTCGACGGGCATCGGCGTGCCCACCGACGGTGTCTTTGAAGACCTGCGCTACCCGGCGTTGTTGGCGCGCTGCCGCTCTGAGGCGTTCACCGGCTCGATCGTGATGCAGTCGGGCGGCGCCACGCGCTCGGTGTACTTGAAAGACGGCCTGCCGGTGGCGTTCTCGTCGTCAGAGCCGGGCCAGCGCATCGGCAAAGTGCTCGTCTCACAGGGGCGCATCACCGACGAGCAGTACATGAAGGCCGCCACGCGGATGGTCGAGAAGAGCATCAAGCTCACCGACGCCCTCGTCGAGCTCAACCTGATCGACGGTGAGTCGCTCGCGGTCGAGCAACGCAACCTGACGCGCGACCAGATCATCCAGGGCTTCGAGATCGTGCAAGGGCGCTTCACGACGACGCCGGGCGCCGCCCCCGACGGCAACGCAGCCACCTTCGACTTCGGGCCGGGCGAGATCTACGTCCAGGGGTACCGCCGCTACGCGCCGCCCAACGAGATGCTCGCGGCCTACGAAACCCTGCGCGACAAATACCTGATCGCCAACGCGCGCCTCGCTGGCTTCCGTCCCAAGCTGGGCTTGACGTCTGAAGACGAGCGCCTGCTGCGCTTGCTCGGCGAAGCGCTGACGGTCGAAGAGGCCGTCGAGCGCGCCAACCTCACCGCCGAGCATTGCGCCCGCCTGTTGTCGGCGCTGCAGGCCCTCGACCTCGTCGAAGAGTGGAGCCCGGGGGTCGAACAATTCCGCTCGCGCATCCGCGCCGAGAAACAGCGCACCGCCGAAGAGCTGCAGGCGCTGCACGTCGAGCACAAGCGCCGCGAAGACCGGCTGCTCGACGCCTTTGAGCGCGCCCTCGGCGGCGGTGGCGTCGCCAGCTTGCGCGAAGCCGCCGGCAGCAACGGGTCGTCGTCGTCGCAGCTGTCGCCGTCGATGTCGTCGATGTCGGGCCCGTCGTTGTCGGCCGATCGCGGCGAGGCGATCAGCTTTGGCAAGCCCGAGCCAAAGAAGCCTGAGCCGAAGAAGGCCGAGCCGCCGCCGCCGCAGCCTGCGCCGAAGCCTGAGCCGAAGGCGCCGCTGTCGTCGTTGGCGTCGACGTTGAACGCCGCCAGCTCGCGTTCATTCTGTTCGAGGAACGCGACCTGGCCTGAGGGACTGCCACGGCATGATGATTCTCGCCAAGGCGACCGGCAGGTCTTGATTGACCCGTCGGATGGACACGTCGCCCGTCCGAGTTACCAAAGCGAGAACCGGACGGACGAGGCGTGCATCTGACGTGCTGGTCAGCGATCT
>JANNAY010000238.1:0-1518 GCA_031384945.1 Deltaproteobacteria bacterium | reverse complement strand
CCGCCGGCGACGACGGTGGAGCCGTCGGGCGTGACGGCGCCGGCGTGCATGAAGTCAGCCGCGCCCTCGGTGCCTGCGAAGGCGCCCTGCTGGTCGTCGATGCCTCGCAGGGTGTCGAGGCCCAGACCCTGGCCAACGTGTACCTCGCGCTCGATGGCAATCTCACCATCGTTCCTGTGTTGAACAAGATCGACTTGCCGTCTGCTGAACCCGAGCGGGTCAGACAAGAAATCGAAGACATCATCGGCCTCGACGCCAGCGGCGCCATCCTCGCCTCGGGCAAGAGCGGCATCGGCATCGTCGACATCCTCGAAGCCATCGTGAAGATCGTGCCGCCGCCCACGGGCGACGTCGACGGACCCCTGGCCTGCCTCATCTTCGACTCGTGGTTCGACAGCTACCGCGGCGTCGTCGTGCTCGTGCGCGTCTTCGAGGGCACCGTGAAGCCGGGCATGAAGGTCAAGCTCATGCACAACGGCAAAGAGTTCGAAGTGCAAGAGCTCGGCGCGTTCACGCCGCATCCGGTGAAGCTGCAGAAGCTCGAAGCCGGCGAGACCGGCTTCATCATCGCCAACATCAAAGACGTGCACGACACCAAGGTCGGCGACACGCTGACGTCGGTGGTGAACCCGCGTCCCGAGCCGCTGCCGGGCTTCAAAGAGATTCAGCCCGTCGTCTACGCCGGCGTGTTTCCCATCGAAGCTGCTGATTACGAGAACCTCAAAGAGTCGCTGGCCAAGCTCAAGCTCAACGACGCCGCGCTCAAGTTCGAGCCCGAGACGTCAAAGGCCCTGGGCTTCGGCTTTCGCGTCGGCTTTCTCGGCCTCTTGCACATGGAGATCGTGCAAGAGCGGCTCGAGCGCGAGTTCAACCTCGAGCTGATCACGACAGCACCCACCGTCGTCTACAAAGCCTTCATGACCGACGGCACGATGCTCGACGTCGACAACCCGTCGCGCTTGCCCGACCCGGCCCGCACCGAGCGCATCGAAGAGCCGATCATCATCGCCTCGATTCACACGCCGGCCGAGCACGTCGGCTCGATCATCAAGCTGTGTGAAGACCGTCGCGGCATCCAGAAAGACCTGAGCTTCATCACGCAGACCCGCGTGCTGGTGAAGTACGAGCTGCCCCTCGCCGAGGTCGTCTTCGACTTCTTCGACAAGCTGAAGACCGTCAGCCGCGGCTACGCCAGCTTCGACTACGACCTCGCCGGCATGCGCGCCGACAAGCTCGTGAAGGTCGACGTCTTGGTCAACGGCGACTCGGTCGACGCGCTGTCGATCATCGCCCACCGCGATCGCGCCCAGCAGCGCGGCCGCGTGCTCTGCGAGAAAATGAAAGAGCTGATTCCGCAGCAGCAATACCAGGTGGCGATCCAGGCGGCGATCGGGGGAAAGATCATCGCCCGCGAGACGTTGAGTGCTCTGCGCAAGGACGTGACGGCCAAGTGCTACGGCGGCGACATCAGCCGCAAGCGCAAGCTCCTCGAGAAGCAGAAGGAGGGAAAGAAGCGCA
>JANNAY010000226.1:0-2556 GCA_031384945.1 Deltaproteobacteria bacterium | reverse complement strand
ATTTTTCATAGAGCACTCCATGGCGGCAAATGTGCTCAGTCGGTGCGTCGCCGCAGATCCACCTGGGGTGTGGAACGCACTTAAATCGCGGCTCGCTAATTCTGACTGGATCTCATTCACAATCGGATTCCCAGCTGGTGTTTTGAGCCGGGTTCCGATGGAATCAGTTCTGAGCTGGGTCGCGGAGAGCCCTGGTCGAAACGCATACATCGCAGTCAAGATATTCGGCGCCGCGGATTTGACGGACGGTTCTTTGGCGACGGCACTTATGGAAAAGTATCCGTCGATAACGGCGATCGGCGATGCCATTTGGTCGTTGACGATAACGGGCGCTTGGTTTGGCGACGCTTCATCGCATTGGCTTGAGATCGCTGCACAACTGGAGCGACAAAAGAGCCGGTCGACGAACAAGGCAGTTCACTCGTGGATTGATGAAGCCGTGTCTCAGTTGAAAGCAATGGCAAACGAGGCGAAAATTCGCGAGGAGGAGGCCACGCTAAGGTCGCGCAGTTAGAACGTCAGCATCGACGAGGCTGGCTTGCCAACTTGTTGACGAAGCTGCGGTAAAACGGCGCCATGCCCGACATCGCCGACGGAGAAGTCGCCCACGTCCAAGGCTCCGCCAAGGACCCCTACGAACTCAAAAACATAGGCGGCGTCTACTCCTGCTCCTGCCCCGCCTGGCGCAACGCAGGCGGAGGCATCGACCGCCGCACCTGCAAACACCTCAAGCAGTACCGCGGCGTCGAAGCCGAAGCCGCCCGCCTCGGAGCCAACGCCGCCGACATCGCCGGCCCCACGCCCAAACCCAAAAAGCCGAAAGCCGCCAGCGCAGGCGGCGGCGACGACGACGAAGCGGGCGACGGCGCCCCGCCGGTCCTGCTCGCCCACAAGTGGGAGAACGACGTCGACCTGACCGGCTGGTGGATGTCAGAGAAGCTCGACGGCGTGCGCGCCTGGTGGGACGGCAAGAAGTTCCAGTCGCGGTTGGGGAACACGTTCTTCGCGCCGAAGTGGTTCACCGAATGCCTTCCCCCGTTGGAGCTCGACGGCGAGCTCTGGGTCGGGAGGCAGGAGTTCTCGACGACGATCAGCATCGTGCGGTCGCAGGGCGCCGACGCCGCGTGGAAAAAGGTGAAGTACCTGGTGTTCGACGCGCCGCACTTGAAGGTGCCGTTCGAAGACCGCGTCGCCTGGATCAAAGCGTGGGCGGCGGACTGCGGCCAACCCCACGTCGTCGCCGTCGACCACGAGCCCTGCCAGAGCACCGTCCACCTGCGCACAGAGCTCGCGCGCGTCGAGGGCCTCGGCGGCGAGGGCCTGATGATGCGGCGGCCGGGGTCGAAGTACGAGGCGGGGCGGTCGACGTCGCTGTTGAAGGTGAAGACCTTCCACGACGCCGAAGCCCGCGTCATCGGCCACGACCCCGGCAAGGGAAAGCACAAGGGACGCCTCGGCGCCCTCGTGCTCGAGATGCCCGACGGCACCACCTTCAACGCGGGCACCGGCTTCACCGACGTCGAGCGCGAGAACCCGCCGCCCATCGGCACCATCGTGACGTACCGGTACCAGGAGCTGACGAAGGACGGCGTCCCGCGCTTCCCCAGCTACGTCGGTTTGGCGATCGACAAAGTGGCGCCGACGGAGGCGCCGAAGACCAAGCTGCCGACGGCGACGACGGCAGCGCCGAAGCCAAAGGCCGTCACTTCTCCGCCTGCAGAAGTGAAGAAAGCTGTCGCTTCGCCACCTGCCGAAGTGAAGAAGCCGGCTCCTGCGCCCGCTCCAGCGCCGGTGTTGTCGACGGAGGGACTGCAGCGCTTCGTGGTCGACGAAGGCGGCTCGAGCAAGTTCTGGGAGATCGTCGTCGACGGCGCGTCGCACACCGTGCGCTTCGGCAAGCTCGGCAGCGAGGGGCAAGAGCGCACGAAGACGTTCGCGTCAGAGAAAGAAGCGCAGGCCGACGCCGTCCGCCTCATCGCCGACAAGACCTCGAAGGGCTACGCCAAGGGCTGAGCGGGCTGATCAGGTGAGGCGGCAGACGACGCCAGCGTCGACGTCGACCTCGACGTCGACGAGGCCGCCTTGGAGGGGCGCGCTGCTGCCGTCGACGACGAAGACCGCGCCGGGGCCGGCATCGACGACGCCGCCAGCGCAGACGCCAACGACGCGGGCAGGGACGCCGGTGGTCGGCTCGACCCGCGGCGCGCCGCTGCCCGTGCGCACGGCGATGGCCTTCAGCTGAAGCTCGGCAGTGACCTCGCGGCTGAAGAACCCCACGGGGTCGATCGGCACCGACGGCGTCACGCGCCACAAGCAGGCGCTGCCTTCGGGAGCGAAGAGCCAGACGCCCTTCGACAGCCGCAGCGCGCCCTTCACTGCGGGGCGCCGTCGGGAAAGGCCTTCTTCGACAGCGCGTAGCCGTCGAGCCACATCGCCATGTCGATGCGCTTGGGCTTTGTTGTGGCACCCGGCTCACGCAAAGAAGACAACGTGGCGAGAATCTCTTGCTCGGTCACCAGATAAGAACCAGACGCGCCGACGATGCCATGGGCGTAG
>JANNAY010000208.1:0-2198 GCA_031384945.1 Deltaproteobacteria bacterium | reverse complement strand
AACAGGTTTCTCGCCACCACCCACTTATGCACTTCGGTGGGGCCGTCATAGATGCGCATGGTCCGGAGCTTGGCCTGCATCAATTGCAGGGGCAGTTCCTTGGTCATGCCCATGGCGCCAAACGCCTGCATGGCGCGGTCCACGGTCTCATGCCTCGGTGCGCGACGACAGCGGCCCGATCGGCCGCAGCACGAAACGCACGTCGTGGCCGGCGGCGGTCAGCGCCTCCAACGGGCGCACAGAGAACACGCTCTCCATGCACAGGTAGCCGATGCGCAGGCGGGTCATCGTCCAGCGCGCTGCTCGAGCACGAGCACAGCGCCGAGGTTCTGCGTCTCGGCGTAGGGGGCGCCGCCGGCGATGACGCAGTCGGCGTCGCCGTCGTCGTCGAGGTCGGCGCAAGCGATGTTGTTGCCCTGCAGCGCGACGTTCGGCGACGGCACAAAGGCGGAGGCGTCGACGAAGGTGCCGTCGCCCTTGTTGACGTAGAGGCGCAGCAAGAAGCGCGGGTTGTTGCGCGGGTTGTTGGTGCCGGACCAGAAGACGTCGAGGTCGCCGTCGTCGTCGATGTCGACCAATTTGACGCCGACGTCACAGTCGCCGCGGAAGCCGGGCAAGGCGTCGCTGTCGACGTCGAGGTCGCCGTTGTTGTTTCTGAGAATCACCTCAGACGAGACGGCGCCGTCGCCGAAGCACAGCGAGGTGACGACGTCTGGGTCGCCGTCGCCGTCGATGTCGCCGGCGTCGATGTCGTAGAGGTCGCCCACGAGGTCGGCGAGGCCGTTGTTGGCTTCTTTGACGAAGCCGAGGTTTTCGTCTTGGCGGTTGCGCAAGATGCGGTTCTGCGCGGTCTCGTAAGGGTCGTTGTTGACGATGACGACGACGTCGTTGTCGGCGTCGCCGTCGAGGTCGGCGACGGCGAATTTGTGGTCGTGGGTCTCGGCGCGCTCGTGGGGCACGACGTCGTTGCGGCGGCTCAGCGTCGAGCCACCGTTTTGTCCGGTCTGTTCGAAGAGCACGTCGACGCCGAAGTCTTGCGGGTCGCAGCCGGGGTTCTGCTCGAAGTCGAGCACCGCGTCGCAGCCGATGGCGAGGATCAACAGGTCGTCGCGGCTGTCGCCGGTGACGTCGGCGAGCTGGGCGTCGAACGCGCTGTTCTCGGGCGAGAGCGGCAGGTCAACGGTCGTCCATTCGGCGGGGCCGGTGCTGCGCAGCAAGACGGCGCCGACGGCGTCAGAGGCGGCGACGACGACGTCAGGAAAGGCGTCGCTGTTGATCGTGCCGAGGTCGATCTTGTTGCCGATGACGTTGGTGCCGGGCAGGGCGCGGCCGTCGAAGTTCCGCGCTGAGAGCGAGCCGACGCCGTCGTTGATGAAGACGAAGGATTCTTCGGTTTGTCCGACGCGGCCGTGGGCGACGAAGACGTCGAGGTCGCCGTCGTTGTCGGCGTCGGCGATGGCTGTGTGGTTGGCGTTGCGTCCGTCGTTCTCGATGGCGCGGTCGACGGCGCGCAGCGCGGTGTAGGTGAAGACGTCGTCGGCGTCACCGGTGCCGTCGGGGTTCTCGAAGCGCACCTCGACGAGGCCGGTCTCGTCATTTCGGCGCGCCGGCGTCTGGCAGATCACCTCGCGCGACGAGACGAATGAACATGTGGCCACGACGTCGTCGAAGAAAATTCGCACGGCAGGGTTGAAGCCGGCGGCGCGCACCGAGACGCGGGTGAAGCCGACCGGCAGTCCGTGGTCGGGGGTGACGGCGACACCGACGTATTCGTAGATGCCTTCGCCTGTGTCTTCTTGATCGTCGACGTTGATGACGGTGACGTCGGCGGGGCCTTTTTGGCCGGGCGGCGTGGTGCAGGTGATGGTTTGCGCGTCGACGACGATGGCGGCGGAGCAGACGGCGCCGTCGATCAGCACCGTGGCGCCGGGCAGAAAGAAGGCCCCGCGCACGGTGACGACGTCGCCGCCGAAGGTCGGACCCTCGGGCGGGTCGATGCTGTCGACGCGCGGCGGCGGCACGTAGACGTAGGCGGCGACGGCTGTGCTGCCGAATCCGTCGGTGCCGTCGTCGGGCGGCGGTCCGATGATGGGGCCGACGTCGGCGGGTCCTGCTTCGCCGGGGGGCGTGGTGCACGTCGCTGTGGTCGGCGAGACGATGGTGGCGTCGACGCAGGCGATGCCGTCGAAGAAGAAGGC
>JANNAY010000155.1:0-2600 GCA_031384945.1 Deltaproteobacteria bacterium | reverse complement strand
CGCCGTGCTCGGCGTCTGGACGACCTGCAGCCGCCCCAAGCACCACGTGCTGCGCCGCAATGCCAACCCCCGCGACGCCGGCCCGTTCGTGCAGGTCTCGCGCCTCGGCCTTCCGCTCATCAATGAAGTCGTGAACCCGGTCGGATTCAAAGACCAGTTCAACCGCACCGCTCCGAAAGACGACCTCGCCAACATCGCCGGCTTCGTCGTCGATCCCGAGCTGTCGCGCTTGCTGAACGGTCTCTACGGCATCCCGGTGCCGAGCGTGCCCCGCACCGACATGGTCTCGGTCATCAGCTTCCTCCCGACGCTCTTGACGTCGAGAGCGGACCTGCAGCCCGCTGACCTGCTGCGCTTGAACGTGGCCATTGCCCCCACGGGCAACGACCTCAACGACCCCGACTCGAACCTCGGCGTCATCGGCGGCGACCTCGGCGGCTTCCCCAACGGCCGTCGCCCCGGCGACGACGTCGTCGACATCCTCGAGCGCGTCGTCGGCGCCGGCATCCTGTCGGGCGAGACGTGCACGACCTGCACGAACGCCGGTGGCGCTTCTGTCGCCACGTTCGGCGCCGCCTTCCCCGGCAACGCCTTGAACGACGGCGTCAGCGACAACGACGTGCCCTACCTGAACGTGTTCCCGTACCTTGGTACGCCGCACGAAGGCTTCGTCCACAGCCACGATCCGTGAGCCGGTGACGTGATGGCGGCGGCGCCGTCTCCTCCTTCGGCGCCGCCGCTGTTTCTTCTGTTTCTGTGTCGTCTCGCAGGATTCACCATGAAGTCGTTCGCCATCTTCGCGGTTCTTTTCTTCACCACGCTCGCGTGCAGCCCGGCGACGGCTCCGCAGGCCGCAGAGGCGCCCGCGCCCGCGAAGCTCGACGCTGCTGCGCTGCGCACATCCCTCGCCCAGCTCGAGCGCGGCGTGGCCGAAGCCCGCCTGCACGACGACACCGCCCGTTGGGCCGCGCTGCTCACCACTGCTGACACGCTCGCGCAGCAGACCGCTGACCCACGCGTGCGCCGCGTGCGCGCCACCGCACTGCTCGCCCTCGGACGCGCCAAAGAAGCCCGCGTCGACGCTGACGCCCTCGCCGCTGCCGACGCCAACGACGTCGTCGCCGCCGGCCTCGTCGCCGACGCCGCCCTCGCCATGGGCGACCTCGACGTCTGCGAAGCCGCCCTCGAACGCATGATGGCGCTCGCCCCCGGACTGCCCGTCTACGCCCGCGCCGCCGAGCTGCGCTTTCGCACCGGCGACGTCGACGGCAGCCTCGAGCTCTGGCGCGAGGCCTTTCAAGCGGGACACAAGAGCGAGCCCGAGGCCCTCGCCTACGCCGCCGCCGCTGCCGGCGACGTCTTTCTCTACGGCAAAGGCGACGTCGTCCAGGCCACCCGCTCCTACGACGCTGCCCTCGCCGCCGTCGCCGGCTACCCCGCCGCCGTCGTTGGCAAAGCGCGCGTCGCCACAGCCACTGGCGTCGCCTGCCCCGCCGTCAACGCCAAAGACGCTGACGCCGTCGCCGCGGCGACCTCGCCACCGCCATGCCCCTCGCCCGCCGCGCGCTGTCATCAGGCACCGCCGACGTGCGCGTGCAGGCCCGCGCCGCCGTCGTCCTCGCCCACGCCGACGCCAAAGACGCCGACAGCGCCGCCGTCGCCGCTGACGCCCGCGCGCTCTTGCTGAAGATCAAAGACGCGCCGGGTCTCGAACCCCGCTTGCGCAGCCTCGTTCGTGCCACCCTCTCGCGCTGAAGGATCCGCCATCATGCTTCGCCTCTCCACAGCCGCCCTCCTCGTGCTTTGCGCGGCGCTGGGCGTCGTCAGCAGCGGCTGCGCCGTCGACCGTCCTGCCAGCGCGCTGGTGCAAGACCTCGCCGGCTATCTCGCGCTGCCCGACGACGAGGCGATGGCCAAGGCCGCGCCGGCGTTGACGAAGAAGTGGCAGTCGCAACGCGTGCGGTGGAGCGCGCTGGCCACCGCCGTGCTCTGCGTCGACAAAGCGCCCAACGACCTCACCTGCGCGATGAACCCGTTTCCCCGCGGTGGCGCCGACGCCGCTGCCGCCGCTGCGCTCGGTGGGCTCTTCCCGCTCTTTCACCTCGACAGCGCCGCCCGCGACGCGCTGCACACGGCCTGCGCCGGCCGCGGCAGCTGCGTCGTCGACGTCGAAGGCACCCTCTCGACGCTCACGCTCGATCCGTCGTTGCCCCTGGCCATCGAGCTCACCGGCATCACGATCCACGGCGGACGCGCGCCCCGCGCCGACGAACCGTGGTCCCGCCCCGCGTTGGTCGTGCCGCCGCAGGCCCGCAAGTCGTTGGCCGTTCCTCCGGCGAACCCGACGCCGTTGTCCCTCACCGTCGACGTCAAGGTCTTCTGACGTGCGCGCCGCCGGCTCCCTCTTCACTCTCCTGTTGAGCGCAGTCGTGCTCACGGGCGCGCTGGGCACCGGCTGCACGAAGCACGACACGCGCGGCCGCAACGGCAACGGCGAAGCGATGGCCCTCGCGCTCTTCCCCGTGCAGGTCGCCGAGCATCCTCGCGTCGTCGAGCAGCCTCGCCCCTCGACCGCCCCCCTGCCCCCCCGAAACCGGGGG
>JANNAY010000102.1:0-4456 GCA_031384945.1 Deltaproteobacteria bacterium | reverse complement strand
GCCGCAGAGCCCCCAGTACCCCTTGAGATGCCCGGGCAGGGAAGGGCGGGAGATGGGTTTGCCCCCGCGCAGCGGGGGTACTGGGGGCTCTGCGGCGCGAGCAACGCAAGGCGACGACGTGGTTCCGCGTGCCTCGCGATGTGACCCATCGTGAGCCCGTGGGCGCGGCTCCGACGACGTCAGCGTTTGCCGCAGCCGGCGTGGCAGGCGTCGAGGTCGGTCGTGAACTGACGCATCTCGGCCGGCGTCTTGTTCTTCGCCCACGTCGGCAGCCGCGCCTTGAGGTCGTCGACGCACGAGAGCCGGCACATGCGCGAGAGGTCTTCGACTTTTTCTGATGCGTTGAGGTCGGACCACGCCCGCGTCGGCGTCTCTCTCTTCTTCGGATCCTTCTTCTGCGTCGTCGTCGTCGCAGGCGTTGAAGAAGTCGCGGGCGTCGGCGGCGTCGTCGTCGTCGTCGTCGTCGGCTTTGTCGTCGGCTTTGTCGTCGTCGTCGTCGCAGGCGTCGTCGCAGGCGTCGTCGCAGGCGTCGTCGCAGTCGCAGGCATCGTCGTCGTCGCGCTCTCAACGACGACGGGAGCCTTGGCGGGAACGACGAGGACGTCGCCGACGGTGGGGTCTGTCTCCCAGAGGGAGAAGGTGACGATGGCGAGGGCGATGCCGAGGCCGGCGAGGGCCGCCCACAGCGCGTTGCGTTTGCCAGAGCGGAGCTCTCTGACGAGCGCGCCGGTGTGCTCATCGCGGTTCACCGCCTCGGTCGTCGACGGCGCTGTCGATGACGACTTCGACGACGACTTCGACGACTTCGACGACGACGTCACCGGCGGCGTCGACAGCGGCGGCACCGGCGCGTCACCGGCGCGGGCGAAGCTGCGCGTGGGCTCTTTGACGCGGGTGAGGCCGGGCTGCGACGGGTTCGTCGTCGGCGACCGCAACATGGCCTGCGTGGCGACGCCGGCGAGGAGCTCGCGGTGCTCTTTGATGTCTTGCTTGAACGAGGCCTGCATGACGGTGCGCAGGCCCGGTCCGTCGGCGAAGAGGTTCTGCTGCTGGCGCCACGTCATCAGCTGCGAACGGAGCTCGAGGCACGACCTCGGGCGGTCTTTCGGGTCGGGGGCGAGGGCCTTGTCGAGGATGCTGCGGAGGCCGGCTTCGATGGTGTTGAACTTGCGCGGGCGAAACGTGCCCGACGAGGCGATCGACCAAATCTCGTAGGGGGTCTTGCCGGCGTAGTAGCGCTCGCCGGTGCAGAGCTCGGTGAGCATGACGGCGGCGGAGAAGAGGTCGGCGCGTCCGTCGAGCTTCTCGCCGCGGATCTGCTCGGGCGCCATGTACGCGAGCTTGCCCATGACGACGTTGGGCGAGGTCTGCTCGACCTTCACCGTCGAGGCGGCGAGGCCAAAATCGATCAGCTTCACCTCGCCTTCGAACGAGAGCATCACGTTCTGCGGCGAGATGTCGCGGTGCACGAGGTGCAGCGGCTCGCCCATGACGTCGACGAAGCGGTGGGCGTAGTCGAGGGCCTCTAAGACCTCGCCGACGATGTGGACGGCGAGGGCGAGGTCGAACGAGCGGGGCGCGAGCGATGGTCCGCTGTAGGTGTCGCTGTTGGCGTGGGCGGGGGCGCCGGTGAGCACGTCGGCGAGCGAGCGCAGGTCTTTGCCGGCGATCAGCTCCATCGCCAGGTAGTAGCGCTCGCCGACCATGCCGACGTCGAACACGTGGCAGACGTTCTTGTGGCCCAGCTGGACGACCACACGGGCTTCGTCGATGAAGCGGGCGACGTACTCGCGGTCGTCGGTCAGGTGCGGCCGTAAGGTCTTGACAACACAGTGCTTTTCAAAGCCAGCCACGGCGCCAGACCGGGCGAGAAACACCTCGCCCATGCCCCCTTTGGCGAGGCTGACGAGCAGCAGGTACGGGCCAAACGACCGCGGCAGCGGCTCTTTCTGCGCCGCCTCGACCTCGGAGATCCGGTCGAGCTTCTCGAGCAAGGCCTGCGCTTCTGTCGCCATCGCGGCGGCCACTCTGGCACATTCCAAACGCCACATCGCCCCGTCGAGGATCCCCTGCTGTTGCCCCTGCCCGCCCTCGTGCTCGCCCTCGGCCTCGCTGCCGAAGAGCCTGTCGCCGTCGCTGTGCCTGCGCCCGCCGCCGTTGTGCCCTCTGCTGCGCTGGTGACGGCGGCGTTTCCCGTCGACGGACCGGGCCTGCTGCCCGCCGTCAAAGACGGGCTCGACACGCACCTCGCCGGCGCGCTCGTCGCTGCTGGCTTCACCGTGCAGCCAGCAGAGAAGACCCAGCGCTTCGTGAAAGACGCCGTCGACGCCGGACTCAGCTGCTCGCTCACCGACGACGACTGCGCCGTCAAAGCCGCCATCGCCGCTGGCGCCGACCGCGTCGTCATCGGCCGCGCCATCTCTGTCAGCGACCGCCTCGTCGTCGAGCTGCGCCTGGTGTCGGTCGACGGCACCGGCGGCAGCGCCGCCGCCGGCGTCGGCGACGTCGACGCCCCCGAAGGATCGCTGGCGCGCATCGCCCGCCGCCTCGTGAACCCCGCCGAAGCGGGCGCCGCCACGCCGCTGCCGCTGCCCCTCGTGCTCGAGCCCAAAGACGCGGTGGTCGCCGTCGACGGCGCCGTCGTCGTCGTCGACAAAGGCGTCGTCTGGCTCGATCCCGGCACGCACACGGTGGC
Organism: Deltaproteobacteria bacterium; assembly: GCA_031384945.1. Lineage (GTDB taxonomy): Bacteria > Myxococcota > UBA727 > UBA727 > VGSZ01 > VGSZ01. Next base: position 1,761 of record JANNAY010000102.1, on the reverse strand, counting down.
GGTGTCGCGCGAGGGCTACGAGGCCAGGTCCGTCGCCGTCGTCGTCAAAGGCGACCGCTTGCCGGCCGCCATCAACGTCGCGCTCGACAAGGGCTTTCCGCTGCTCGTCGGCGTGGGCATCGGCGTCGGCGTCGGCGGCGGCGTGCTCGCCCTCGCCAGCGCCGTCGGCGTCGTCGTCGTCGAGTCGGCGTTGGCTGGTCCGCTCGCGCCGGCCGAGCGCGCGAGCATGACGGGCTTTGGCCAGGTCCTGGTCGCCAGCGCCGTCGTCGGCGTCGCCGCGGTCGGCGCCGGCGTCGCGGTCGCGCTCGTCGGAGGTGCGGAGTGAGAAGCGTTCCTGTGCTGCTGCTGTTGTTGTCGTCGTGCCGCATCCTCGGCGTCGACGGCTCTGTTCCCTGCGACAGCGACGACGATTGCGACGTTGGCGCCTGCGCAAACGGCTTGTGCGGCGACGAGGGCGAAGGCGAAGGCGAAGGCGAAGGCGAAGAAGGCGAAGGCGAAGGCGAAGAAGGCGAAGGCGAAGGCGAAGGCGAAGGCGAAGGCGAAGAAGGCGAAGGCGAAGGCGACGCAGGCGAAGGCGAAGGCGAAGAACCCGCCGACGTCGTGCTCGTCGGCTTCGGCGACAGCGGCTTCGACCGCGCCGACCTCGACGCCCTCTTCATTGACGGCGACAACGCCGCCCTCGGCGTCGTCAACGGCTGCGCCGACGTCTGCGACGCCCAACCCGTCGTCGACGACGTCGCCGCCATCGGACTCGCCGGCAGAGCCGTCACGCAAGAGACAACCTCACGGCTCGAGAATCTCGGCAACGTCATCGAGACCGTCTTTCGCGCCCCCAGCGACGGCAGCTTCGCGACGGTGCTCGTGGCCAAAGACGGCAACGACGGCTGGCAGGCCCTCGTCGACAGCGACGAGCTGCGCGTCAGCGGCGGCGACGCGGGCTGCCGCTTCGAGGTGCAGCGCGGCGCGTGGCACCACCTGCTGTGCGCGGGCAGAAATGGTCCTGGCGGGGTGCGCTGCGCCCTCGATGGCGCCGACGCCGTCTGCAACGACAGCGGTGATCTCGTCAGCGTCGGCACGCTGCGCCCGGTGGCGTTGACGGTGGGCAGCGCCAGCGACGTCAGCGACGGCGCCGTCGCCGTCGCCCGCGCGTGGAACGCCGACCTCACCGAAGGCGCGTTGCTCACCTCGGGCAACCTCGGACGTCTGCTGCAGCGCCGCCTGCTCGCGGGCCTCGGCGTGATCGGACCGTCGCCGCGGCAAGAGTCGACGACGTCGATCGTGGGTCCGCCGCGGCTGGTGTTGCCGGCCCCCGATCGCTTGACGCTCGTCGGCGCCGAGTGGCCCCGCGTCGTCGCCGCCGACGGCCCGGCGTCGACGCGCGCGCTGTTGTTCGAGCCGCGCACCACCAACTTGTTCGGTCTCAGCGGGCTCGACTGCGGCGGCGAAGTCCGCGGCGGCGTCTTCGGCTGCGTCGTCTCCGGCTTGCGGGGCCTCTCGTTCACCATCGACAGCGGCGTCGGCAGCTCCCTCGACTTTTTCACCGACGCCGACGTCCGCGTCGTCAGCCGCGGCGCCCTCGTGATCGACGACGAAGACCTCGACTGCGTCGACGTCGCCGGCTTCGTCAGCTGCGACGTCCCCGACGACGCCGACGGCATCTCCATCGTCGGCGACGGCGCCTACGTCACGGGCCTGCAGCTCGAGGCCGGTCCGTCGACGACGTCAGCCGGACCGTCCACCGGCGACACCCGCGCCGCCGAC
>JANNAY010000076.1:0-5093 GCA_031384945.1 Deltaproteobacteria bacterium | reverse complement strand
CCCACCCCCCCCCAAACCCACCACCACACCCCCGGGGGCGCCCCTTCCCGGGGGGTCATCCCCCCCCGCTTCGTTTTCGCTGTCGCATTTCGCCCCAGCCGATCCGATGGCTTCTCGTCGCGCCGCGCCAGTCGTTTCACTGTGGCATTCGAGCACGCTGTAGCAAGGCGCCACACGTGTGACGACGTCGTCAAAACCGCCTTGCCGCACGAAACAACGGTCACCACAGTGGCACCTCAATGCTGAAAGAGGGACACCGTGCAAGAGCCAGCCACACGACTGCGTTTGCGCTCCACACAGACCCGCGACGTCGCCTTCTGCGTCGACCTCGACGGCGTGGTCAGCTGGTGCGATGAAGGCGCCGCTGCGGCCTTGCACCTCACTGCGGGTGTGCGCCTGGCGGACCACCTGTCGCCGGTCGGTGAAGAGCGCCTGCGCCCCCTGTTGGCCCGCGCTTGTGCGTCTGACGCCGACGACGAGTGGACCTTGCCCTTCGTCGTCGACGGCCACGTCGTCGTCGTCGTCCTCGACGCCGCCCGCGACGGCGGCCACATCGAGCTGTGCGGTCAGGTCACGCGCTCAACCTACGCGCAGGCGTTCAACGAGAACGTGCGGCACCGGCGCGAGCTCGACTTTCAGCGCGACGAGCTCAAAGAGAGTCATCTCGCCGTCGTCGCGTTGCACGGCGAGCTCGCCGACAAAGAGAACGCCGCTGAGCACGCTGCTGAGGTCAAAGCGCGGCTGGTGGCCAACATCAGTCACGAGTTTCGCACGCCGCTGCACAGCATTCTTGGCCTCTCGAAGCTCTTGCTCGACGAGTGCGATGGACCGCTCAACGAAGAGCAGTCGCTGCAGCTGCGCTTCATCCGCCAGGGCGCTGAAGAGCTCTCGACCCTCGTCGACGACCTGCTCGATCTCTCGAAGCTCGACGCCGGCAAGGCGGCGCTGCACATCGAGCGCTTCAGCGTGCAGGAGTTTCTCACCGGCTTGCGTGGCGCGATGCGTCCGCTGTTGGCGCGCGACGCGCCGGTCAAGCTTGTGGTCGACGACCTCGAGGGCGACGTCACGGTTGAGACCGACCGCGGCAAGCTCGCGCAGATCTTGCGAAACCTGATCGGCAACGCGATCAAGTTCACCGAAGAAGGCGAAGTCCGCGTCTCCGTCGTCGTCGTCGGCGACTCGGTCGCCTTTGCCGTCGCAGACACCGGCGTCGGCATCGCCCCTGCCGACCAAGAATCGATCTTTGAAGAGTTCACGCAGCTGAAAAACCGGCTGCAGGCGAAGACGAAGGGCGCCGGTCTCGGGCTCTCGTTGTCGCGGCGGTTGGCGCAGCTGCTCGGCGGCTCCATCGTCGTCGACAGCGCCGTCGACCACGGCGCCACCTTCACGCTGCATGTGCCGATGGTGCACGAAGAAGCTGTGGCGCTCAGCGCCATTCAGCTCCGCCCGCTCGATCCGCAAAAGGCGCCGATCCTCGTCGTCGAAGACGACCGCAAGTCGATCTTTGTCTACGAGCGCTTCTTGACCATCGCCGGCTTTCAGATCGTGCCGGCGCGCACCATCGAGGCCGCTCGCGAAGTGCTGCAGCGCTGCACGCCGGCGGCGATCCTGCTCGACGTCATGCTCGAGGGCGAGGCGTCATGGGACTTTCTCGCCGAGCTCAAGCAGGCGCCGGCCACGAAGAACATCCCAGTGCTCGTCGTGACCGTGACAAACCGCGAGCAAAAGGCCCGCGCTCTCGGCGCCGACGAGTTCTGGCTCAAGCCGCTCGATGAAGACCGGCTGCTCAAGAAGCTGAAGCAGATCGCGCGCTCGTCGGGCGGCGGACCGCGCGGCATCGCCAAGGTGCTGCACATCGACGACGACCCCGCTGCCCGATACCTGTTTCGCAAGATCCTCGCGCCGACACCTTACACGTTGCTCGAGACGTCTGACGGACATGAAGGCATCGCCATCGCGCGCCGCGAGAAGCCGCACGTCATCGTGCTCGACTTTTTGCTCAAAGAGATGACGGCCTTTGACGTGCTCGACGATCTGAAGAGCGACCCGCGCACCCGCGACATCCCGGTCATCATCAGCACGTCTCACGCGCTCCCCGCCGAAGAACGCGAACGCCTCGCGCAACACACCGACGCCATCCTGAGCAAGGCCCAGCTGTCACGCGAGCTGGCGCTCCATCGCATCACCGACGCCCTGCGAAAGGCAGGCGTTGGCAACGTCACGACGGAAGTCCCATGAACGACCAACGCCGCATTCGTGTTTTGAACGTCAACGACAACCTGGCCGCGCGCTACGTCGTCACCAAGATGCTGCGTCAAGGCGGCTTCGACGTCGCCGAGGCCTGTGACGGTGGCACCTGCTTGTCCGTCGCGGGCAGCTGGAGCCCCGACGTCATCGTGCTCGATGTCAAGCTGCCCGACGTCGACGGCTTCGAGGTCTGCCGGCAGCTGAAGGCGGGCACGTCGACGGCGTCGATCAAGATCATCCACACCTCGGCGACGTTCGTGACGATGGAGAAGCGGCAGCGCGGCTTCGACGCCGGCGCCGACGGCTACCTGACACAGCCGTTCGAGTCGCAGGATTTGACGACGGCGGTGAAGTCGCTGGCGCGGCTGAGAGAGACCGAGGTCGCGCTGCGCGATCAGAACTCACGGCTGCAAGAGACCGATCGCAAGAAAGACGAATTTCTCGCGATGCTCGCGCACGAGCTGCGCAACCCGCTGATGGTCATCTCGACGGCGCACGCGCTCTACGAGACCGAGCACCTGCCTGAAGACGCGCAGCGCCTCGCCGATGTCACCGGACGTCAGGTGAAGCACCTCGCCCGTCTCGTCGACGATCTGCTCGAGGCCAGCCGCATCACCCGCGGCAAGGTGCAGCTGCGTCGCCAGCGGCTCGACCTCGTTGGGCTCGTCAAACAGGCCGTCGGCGGCGCGAAGAGCCTGCTGATGCCGCGCCACCAGCTGATCGAGCTGCAGCTGCCCGAGCACGCGGTTTGGGTCGACGCCGATCCCCTGCGCCTCGAGCAGGTGCTGAACAACCTGCTCAGCAACGCCAGCAAGTACAGCCCCGCCAACACCAGCATCGCCGTCGCCGTCGACTGCGACACCGCCCCCGCCCTCGGCATCGCGGTCCGCGCTTCAGGTGACGACCTCGTCGAGGGCTGCGAAGGCGGTGCGCGGTTGCGCGTGCGCGACCAGGGCATCGGCCTGCGCCCCGAAGATCTCGAGCGCATCTTTGAGCCCTTCGTGCAGGTCGACTCGTCAAAAGCGCGCTCGCTCGGCGGGCTCGGCATCGGTCTGGCCATGGCCCGCTCGCTCGTCGAGCTGCACGGCGGTCGCATCGAGGCCCGCTCCGAAGGCAAAGACCAAGGCAGCGAGATCGTCGTTTGGTTGCCCACCACCGATCCACCGGGCGATCGGCCCGATGGCGCGGTCGACGGCGATGCTGGCGACTTCAACGCCGGCAGCCTCAGCGTCCTCGTCGTCGAAGACAACCGCGAGGCCGCCACCATGTTCGCCGCCCTCGTGCGCCACCTCGGCCACAAGGTCGTCGTCGTCCACGACGGCCGCGCGGGCGTCGAGGCCGCCGTCTCTGACGCCTACGACGTCGCCTTTGTCGACATCGGCTTGCCCGGCCTCGACGGCTTCGAGGTCGCCGCCCGTTTGCGCGGCAGCGGCGTCAGAACCCGCCTGATCGCCCTGACCGGCTACGGACGCCCCGAAGACCGCGCCCACGCCCTCGACGTCGGCTTCGACGACTTCGCCGTCAAACCCATCGACGCCGCGGCGGTCCGCCGCTTCCTCGCCCGCGTCCGCGCGTCGTCGACGTTCGCGCAACCGTCTGTTCACTAACTCTGGGTTTGCAGCGGCGACGGGGTTCTCTATCGTCGACGCGTGCTCTTCTTTTTGGCTCTCTCGGCGTTGGCAGCGGCGACCTTCGGTTCGGTGGTCCTGTACCAGCGCGGCGAAAAGAACCGCCTCGATGGCCGCGTCGCCGACCCGCGCCTCTTGTTGCCCGAGCGCAAAAAGAAAGAGCCGAAGGTGAAGCGCGCCGATCCAGCAGCACCGAAGCCGTCTGAAGATCCGACGCTGCAGACGTTGGCGCGGGGCGACATCGTCGTCGACGGCAACGACGACTGGCTCGTCACGGGCTCGATCGCCTACCGCGAAGAGAAAGACACCTGGCAGCTGCACGCCCTCGAAGGCGGCAACAAGCGGCGCTTCCTCGAGGTCCGCGCCCGCGACGGCGGCGTCGACGTCGCCTTTGTCGACCCCGTCAACGGCCTGCCCTCGGGCACGCTGCTGCAAGGCCTCACCTTTCAAGCGCAGAGCTTCCACCTCGAGGTCCGCGGCGACGCCCGCACCGTCGTCGACGGCGATGTCGGCGCAGGCGTCTCCTCCGGCGGCGTCCTGGCCTACGCCCGCTACGGCGGCGGCGGCGGCGCGCTCTTGTTGGTCGAAGACGAGGGCCCCGTGCGCCGCGCCTTTCTCGGCAACCGCGTGCCGGCGTCTTCGCTGACGCTCATGTCGGGCGAGCTCAACCGCAGCCAGAGTGAATAGCTTCGCACACGCCGTCGTCTGTCTCGCGTAGCCCGCTGATTCAGCACACACTGAATTCGCAGAACCCGAGGCCTCCCATGATGACCCCCCGCGCCACCTATCTGCGACTCCTTTTGCTGCGCCGCTGGCCGCTGCCGCTGAGAGAGCTCGCTCGCTGATCAACACCCGCAAGGTGGCGCTCACGACGAAGGCCCTCCCGGCAACGGCGAGGGCCTTCTGCTTTTTGACGATTCTCGACGACACTGTGCGTGAGCCGCAGGGATTGGTGGCCTGCATCCGCCTGTAGAGCGGAAGTCCTTCGGGACCACTGGGAGTTCGAATCTCTCCTCACGCACTTCGGTGAAGTGGCGAAATGGGTAGCACGCGTCAGGTTGAGAGCCTGAAGGTTGGCGACAACCGTGGGGGTTCAAGTCCCCTCTTCACCACCAACTGTCGTCGAGAATCATTGTATGCCGGTGTGGCGAAATTGGTAGCACGCGCGACGTTCAGAGCGTCGAGGGTTCCCCACCCGTGGAGGTTCAAGTCCTCTCA
>JANNAY010000075.1:0-1597 GCA_031384945.1 Deltaproteobacteria bacterium | reverse complement strand
CCGCCGGCGCTCGTGGCGCCCGCCGCTGCAAGCCCGACGACGTCCGCTCGCCGCTGACCAAGCAGCTGCTCGACGACAACTTCGACGCCCGCACCGCCGCCATCGAAGCCCTCGACCACCTGTTCCCCAACGAGAGCGGTCCGTTGATCACCGGTCTCGCCGCCAAGCACCACGACCTGCGCGTGCGCGCCGGCGAGCTGCTCGCGCAGCGCAAAGACGACGCGCTGCTCGACACGATGAAGACGCTGATCGCCAACAAAGAAGAGCTCTTGCGCTTCTACCCGGCCGATCAAGCGAGCGCGCTGCGCCGTCGCGCCGCCGCCGCCATCGCCACGTTGGGCAAGCCGTCGACGGTGAAGTACCTCGCCACCGACCTGCTCAAAGACGACGAAGCTGGCATCCGCGAAGAAGCCGCCCGCGGCCTCGCCACCGCGTCTCGCCGTGGCGACGAGGGCTACCTGCTCGAAGCCGTCGGCCACAAAGACATCTGGGTGCGCTCGTGGGCCGGCGAAGGCCTCGCCCGCCTCGGCGACGCCCGCTGCTTGCCCGTGCTCGTCGGCACCCTGCGCCACGAGAACCTGCCGATCCGTCGCGGCGCTGTGCTGTCGTTCGCCGCCTTTGGCGCCGAGGGCTTCGCCGGACTGCTGCAGGGTCTCGACGACGACAACCGCGAGCTCGAAGAGCTGGTGTTCTCGATCGTGCTCTCGCACGACCTGCTGTTGGCCCGTCGCGGTGAGCCGCCGACGTTGCTGGCGGCGTCGTTGTCGGCGGCGCGTCCTGAGGTGCGTTACGCGGCGGCGCGTGCGCTCGAATTGCGCGCGGATGTCACGGCGTACACGGCCCACCTCGTCGAGGTCCTCTCGCCCGAGAAGCCTGAGAAAGCCGCTGACCTCAAGGCGTGGCCCGAGGCCATGCGCGACGACGGCAACCGCTCGCGCCTGATGGTGCAGCTCGCCGAGGCGCTGGGTTCGGCGTCGTCCGAGCAGCGCTACGCCGCGGCCTCTGCGCTCTTGCACAAGGCCAACGCCAAGGCCTTCTTCAAGGCCGCCGAAGACGCCGTGCGCTTGCGCTCGACGTCGACGCCGTTCACGCCCGACAACCGTCCGCGCCCGCCGGGCTTCAGCGACGACGTCAGCGCCCCCGCAGCCCGCGTCAAGGGCTTCTTGCGCCGCGTGTTCTCGCCCGGCTCTGACAAGGGTCCGGCGACATCGTCGACGTCGACGCCGACGAAGATGGATCCGGCGGAGCAACAGCGGCTGTGTCTGTTGGCCTTCGGCGCCTACGTCGGGTTGCTGCGCCAGGCCGTGAGCGGCGACGACGCCCAGCGCGTCCGCCGCGACGCCGTCGACCGCATCGTCGAGCTCGGATCGAAGCCGGTGCCCGAGGGCGTCGGCCGCGAAGCCGCCCTGCCCGCCCTGACCCGCGCCCTCGACGACAGCCAGCACCTCGTGCGCAAGGCCGCGCTCGCCGGGCTGAAGAAGCTCTTCCAGGCCACCGGCGCTTCCGTCGACGACGCCCTCGCCCTTGCGTTGCGGGTGCCCGCTGGCGACATCGCCAAGGCCGCCCTCGAAGAGCTCGCCGAGCGCGGGCAGATCAA
>JANNAY010000062.1:0-5068 GCA_031384945.1 Deltaproteobacteria bacterium | reverse complement strand
TGGCAGCGACGCCGTCGACGCGTCGCTCACGCACGTCGTCGAGATCGCCAAGAGCACCGACCCGGGATTCGCGGCGCCGGTCTTCTCGATCGCGCGCAGCAGCGGCGCATCGTTTGACGTCGGCGCCAACCTCGAAGACGGCAGCCACATCGTGCGCGTCAGATCAGTCGACGACGCCGGCAACGTCGCCACCAGCGCCAACGCCACCTTCGTCGTCGACAAAACCGGCCCCGACGCCCCCACGATCTTGCCCGTGCAAGACCCGGTGTCGTCGGCGCTCGGCGGCAGCATCAACGTGAATTGGACGGCGGAAGGTCCGTCGGGTGCTGTTTCTTATCGCTTTCAATTGACCAACGAGACGCTGGGTTTTGCGGCGCCTTTGTTGGACGAGGTCAAGGTCGGCGTCACCAACACCACCCGCGACGTGCGGGCCCTGCTCACCACCGGTGGACACGTGCGTCACCTCGTGCGCGTGGCTTCGATCGACGCCCTCGGCAACCAGAGCAACTTCACGCTGGCGGGCTTCGCCAACGACACCACCGCGCCCTGCAGCGCCGGCAAACAAGTGAACATCAAGGGCACCGACGACACCGACCAATTCACCAATGCTCCGGCCGTGGTCGTCGAGCTCGTCTGCAACTCAGACCCCACCGATCCGTTCGATGGACCGGCGAAGGTGCAGGTCGGCTGCGACGGCAACGCGACGGGCAAGCCCATCACGGCGTTCACGGGCGTCGCCAACTGCGTGCTCGCCAACCCCGACGGCGCAAAGACGGTGGCCGCCAAGATCTTCGACGCCGCCGGCAACAGCACGTCGCAGTTCAGCGACACCATCACCCTCGATCGCAAAGCGCCGACGTCGCCGGTGCTCGCCATTGACGAGGCCATCACCAACGATCCGACCTTCAGCTTCGACATCGAAGAGGCCTCGATCGACAACCCCAACAACTTCTTGCGCCACGAGTTTCTCGACGGCGTCGACGTCGTCGAATTCACGCCCATCGGTGGCTTGCGCGTCGACCTGCTGTTGAACGAAGAGCGCACCTACAACGTGCGCGTCAGAGGCGTCGACAAAGCAGGCAACGCCAGCGCCGAAGCCCTCGCCAAAGTCGTCTTCGACATCACGCCGCCGACCGAGCCGCGCATCGTGGGCGGCGCCGCTGCCCACGTCGTCAACGCCGACAACTTCACCTTCTTTCTCGATGTCGGCGCCGTCGATCTTCACTTCTCGCACTACGAGCTGAGCACCAACGGCGGCGCCTTTGCGCTCATCCCCGGCGACGGCACCTTCACCGTTTCCTTGCCGCAGAACGCCACCACGAGCTTCGCCCTGCGCGGTGTCGACGCCGCCGGCAACGTCGGCAGCGCCGCCAGCATCACCGTCACCGAAGACTCGCAGAACCCCTCGCCCGTTGACCTTGAGCCGCTGCCCGACTTCGTCGTCGGTGGCGTGCCCTTCAATCCGGCCAGCGACACCGCCGACGCCGCCGCCGCCGTCGCCCGCTACGGCCGCGGCGCCGTCGTCGACGTCTTCTTGAGCCGCCGCGAGTCGCTGTTCACGTTCACGCACGACGCCAACTTCGATCACTACGAGGTGCAGAGCGATCACCCCGACTTCCGCGGCTTCGTGCCGGTGTGTTTGACGGCGACCACGCTGTGCAACCCGGTGTTCACCAACGACGAGGGCAAGATCATCAACAGCGCCGACGTTGCCATCGTCGTCAACGGCGACATCGCCGGCTTCCGCGTCCCCGTCGTCACCGGCGCAGACAACGCCATCAGCCTCAGAGCCGTCGACAAAGCCGGCAACGTCTCGCTGGCTTCGACGGTGACGACGAGCGAGGCCTCGCGCCGCCGCGTCACCAACGACGACCGCGTCGAAGAAGGCGCCACCGTCTTCGGCGACGTCATCGCCTACGGCAAAGACCTCGGCGGCGGCTTCAACCTGCAGTTGCACAAAGCCGGGCGCGACAACGTCTTCGGCAGCAGCGACGACGTCGTCACCAACAGCAACCGCCCGATGATCACCAGCGCGCCCATCGCCACGGGGCAGTTCTTCGATCGCCGTCGCGTCTCGATGGCCGGCGGCTTCATCGCCTACGAATTCAACAATGGCGGTGAACCCGACATCGGGCTCATCTGCGACGACGCCGCCTGCGCCGTCGGCGGCGGCACCGTCTCTGCCGAAGTCGGCCACGTCGTCTTGACCGACGCTGCCCAATGCAGCGCCGGCGTCACCGGCCAGGCCGTCGGCTGCGATGACCTCGACGCATCGGTGACCGGCACGCCACAGCGCAACGACAGCGAGCCGTCGATCTGGGGCGACACCCTCGTGTGGCGTCGTCAAATCAGCGGCACGCTCTCGCAGGTCTTTGTGCGCGAGGCCGGCGCCGACGGTCGCTTCGGCGCCCTCGCCGGACCCAGCGACGACGGCGTCGCCATCTTGTCGTCGATGGTGCCGTGTACGTTGCCGGGCAACTGCCACGACCTCATGCCCGTCGTCAGCGGCCGCTTGATCGCGTTTCTGCGCTGCAACAACGCCGACATCAACCAATGCCCCGACACGACCGCGCTGCAGCTCATCGTCGTGCGCGCCAGCGCCACCGACGGCTTCGTCGCCAACAAGGGCACCGTGCCGCAAGGTCCGGCGGGCGTTGCCACCGTCGTCGCCAACGCCGGCGTCGTCGAGGCCGTCGCGCCGCAGCTCTACACGCCCGAGAGCCGCGGTCGCGCCAACTGTCGCAACACCATGGCCTGGGCCGTCAAGCTCGACGTCAACGACCGCAGCGGTGCTCACGCGCTGCGCCTGATGAACCTCGGACCCGACGGCGTCTTCACCAACAACGACACCCCCGTCGACGTCGGCCGCTTCGAGGGCTTCAGCGCCTTCGGCCGCTTGCGCCGCATCTCGCTGAGTGACGACGTGCTGACCGCCGAAGACAACTCGTTCGGACCGCTCACCGAAGTCATCAGCGGCGGACCCGACGGCTGCCTCGGCACCACCGCCGACAACGTCAACTTCGGCCTCAGCGACGTGCGCGACGTCGTCGCCCACAACGGCGTGCTCATCGGCCAGGTGCTCGAGCCCAGCGATGACCTCGTGCGCATCGAGCTTGGCTCGTCGCGCCCGCTGTGGATGCGCCAGGACGGCGTGCAGGGCCAGAGCCTCAGCGGCGCCTACGACCTCGACAGAGAGAACGTCGTCTTCGGCACCGGCGACGGCGCCTACAACCGCGCCAGCCGCACGATGCGCAGCAGCTTCAACAACGACGGCATCTCGGCCGTGCGCGATGACCTGTGGGTGCACGGCGCCGCCTTCGGAGCTGACGGCGGCGCCTGCAGCGTCGACGGCAACTGCAGCGCCGGCTCTGTCTGCGTCTTGAGCGTCTGCCGCACCACCGCCCCCGTCATCGCCGACGACAATGGCGCCAACGAATTTTTCAACCCGCAGAGCGATGCCGAGCTGACGTTGTCGTCGACGGCGCAGCCCTACATCGCGAGCCCCGCCGCGCAGACCGACGGCCGCTTGCGCGCTGTCGCCTACGACGGTGACGTCGCTGCGTGGACGTCGCGCACGGCCAACCGATTCTCGGGCGCTGTGCGCTTCACTGGCGCCGACCACGTCTTCAACGGCAACGACGTCACCTGCGCGGGTCCAGCGTCGAACAATGGCATTGAGCAGGTGCGCGTCTCCGGGCGCACGGCGCTGTTCGAAGAGTGCGCCTCGCCCGGCCTGTGCGGCGGTGGCAACCCCGGCGCGATCACGCTCGTGACGGCGACGGCGGCGGGCTGCACGACCTTCGTGCCCGGCTTCGCGTCGTCGTGGACGTCGCTCGACGGACACCGCGTCGCCGTCGCCACCTTCGACGTTGGCTCGCTCAACAAGGTGCAGGTGCTCGACCGCGACACCGGCGCGCAGCAGGCGCTGTTCAAGAGCGCGGGCGGCTCGATGACCGAGGCCATGGACCTCGACGGAGACCGCTTGATCTTCTGGGACGAGCGCAGCGAGCTGAACCGCCCGGTGCTCGCCGACGTCGCCGACGGCTCGACCCGCACCCTCGGCCTCTCTGATCACGCCGGCCACAACGGCCGCATCGTCGGTGACCAGGTCGTCTTCTTCGTCACCAGCGAGGCCGACAGCCGCAGCGACGACGTCGTCGCCGTGCACATCGGCCTGCAGCCGCTCTTGCCGCAAGACGAGCGCACGCCGGGTCCGTCGCGCTTGCGCTGCGGCGCCAACGGCAGCGGCGACGACGACTTCGAAGAGAACGACTCGCGGGCGACGGCGACGCCGCTCAACGCCGGCGGCGGCAAGAACGGCATCGTCTGCGGCGCCGACGTCGACCTCTACGCCGTCAACGTCGCTTTCGCCGCGGGACAAACCAGCTGCACCATCGATGCACAACTTGGGTTGTTGAACAGCGACGGCAACCTTGACTTGCGCTTGCTCGACCCGAACAACGTGATCATCGCGTCGTCGACGTCGGCGACCAACTTCGAGCAGGCCCAGAAGACCGTCACCGTCGCCGGCACCTATCTCGTGCGCGTCGAAGCCATCGCCAGCGCCGAGAACGCCTACGACGTCAATGTGGGCGTGCGTTGCCAATAGGCCTGTTGCCGCTCGTCCTCTGCGCCGGGCTCGGCGATCTTTTCGAAGGCGTCGCTGGGGCAGCAGACGCGCACGAAGACGGCGCCGGCGCTGCTGACGACGTTGCTGCCGATGACGCTGACGACGTCGAATTCGTCAGCGCGTCGCTGCGGCTGAACCTCGAGGGACGGCTCGGCGCCTCGGTGGGCAACGTGCTGCTCGTGCCCTTCGTGGTGCCTGGGCCGGGCGTCGGCGGCGAGCAGTCGGCGCCGCTGGTCTTCGTCGGGCGCCTCACCTTCGGCGCTGACCTCGCGCTGTCGTTCGGTCTCGCCACTGATCGCGCCGACCCCGCGCCGCTCGCCGGCTACAAAGGGCGCTTGCGCGCGGGCCTGCTCGCCGACGCTGACAATCTCGAGCTCAGCGCCGACCTGCACGCCGGCATCTCGTCGATCGCGCTCTTGCCGTTGCCGCGCGTCGGCC
>JANNAY010000060.1:0-1961 GCA_031384945.1 Deltaproteobacteria bacterium | reverse complement strand
CGAGGAGATCCGAGCGGTGCCCACCGCGTCGAAGGGGTTCATGGCAGCGACGACGAGAGCGCGGGCCGGATACGAGACGACGCCAGCCGCCCGCGACAACGTCACTTCGCCGCTCTCGAGGGGCTCGCGCAGCATCTCGAGGGTCTGCCGCTGGTACTCGGTGAGCTCGTCGAGAAAGAGCACGCCATGGTGCGCCAGCGACAGCTCACCCGGACGCGCGAGCGGCGCGCCACCGCCCACGAGCCCGGCCGCCGTCGTCGAGTGATGCGGCGCGCGAAACGGACGCCGCCGCACAAGCCCACCGCCGATGTTGAGTCCGGCGACGCTGGCGATGCGGGTGACTTCGAGGGCTTCTTCGTCGCTGAGCGGCGGCAAAATTCCTGGAAGTCTGCGCGCCAACATCGTCTTGCCCGCCCCGGGACCGCCGACGAACAAGACATTGTGCGCCCCGGCCGCCGCGATCTCGAGCGCGCGCCGCGCAAAGGGTTGCCCCCGCACGTCAGCGAGGTCGGCCGCGGGCACGCGATCGGCGACGACGGGGGCCGGCACGGCGACGGGCGCCGCTTTGTCGTTGCCCCGCAGCCAGGCGACCACATCGCGCAGGTGGGTGACGGTGCGGACTTCGACGCCGGGGACGAGGGCGGCTTCGGCGCCGTTTTCGCGGGCGACGACGACGACTTTGCGTCCGGCTTTTTTGGCGGCTTCGGCGGCGAGCAGCGCGCCGCGCACCGGACGCACGGCGCCATCGAGGGACAGCTCGCCGACGAAGAGCGCGTCGTCGAGCTTGTCGCGCTTCAAATCGCCGTGGGCGGCGAGCACGGCGAGGGCGATGGGCAGATCAAAGCCCGTCCCCTCTTTGCGCGACGACGCCGGCGCGAGGTTCACGCACACCCGCCCCATCGGAAAATGAAAGCCGGTGTTGATGATCGCGGCCCGCACGCGCGCGCGGGACTCTTTGACCGCGCCTTCGGCAAGTCCGACGACGTCGATGGCGGGCAGGCCGCCGCCGAGGTCGACTTCAACTTCGACGACGACCGCTTCGACGCCGCGCAGGGCTGCACTGAGAACGATTTGCATGGTGGGTGGCTCCTGCGCCGTGAAACCCACGACGCATGCCACCGAGCCTCAGCGCACCCCGACGCCGTCCGAGTCGAATGAGAGATGGGAAACAACCTGTTTCCGATCTCGATCGTTCCACGCGACATCCAAAGCCTGACGTCGACAGTCAGTAGCGCCGGGGCATCGCCGGGGCCTCTACCCGGCGATCGGCAAGTCAGAGCGCGTCGTAGGCCTTCTGCGCCTCAGGATTCTTCTGCATCCATTCTTTGCCGTGCTCGACGAGGGCCTGGGCCAACCAGCGCGCCTCGCCCTCGGCGACCCAGCCGCTGCGCCAGACGCGCTCAAAGGCAGCGAAGCGGGCCACGGTGTCTTTGAGCTTGGCCTTGTCGTCGCGCACGGCGCCAAACCACTGGATCAAATTCTCGACGAGCGGCTTGTCCCAAACGTCAGAGTTGATGCGGATGTGGCGCGGATTCTTCTCGAGCCACGCATGTCCCAACCGGATGAGCTCAGAGGCCAGCGACAGCGCTTCGACCTCGACTTCGCCGCGGGCGACGACGTCGACGAAGCGGTAGTAGCGGTCGACGAGGTCGTTGACGCCATCTTCGTCGTGGGCGGGCACGGCCTTCAGATCGTTGAAGACCAGAATGGCCTGCTCGACCATCTTCCGCGTCCAGATCCCGTCAGGTGCCGCCTCGTCCGACGCCTGCTTCTTCGACGCCTTCTTCGCCGCCTCCGTCGCCTTCGACGCCTTCTTCGCCGCCATCAAGCACCTCCAAGATGAACAGGTTCTGGCCCGGACGGTGACCCGGCAGCAAGCAACGGACAGGTCGCCCCCGAACCAGCATTTGACGCAGGGCGTTTCCGTCGACGACGATGGCGCCGATGCCGCCGCCGCCGAA
>JANNAY010000038.1:0-1836 GCA_031384945.1 Deltaproteobacteria bacterium | reverse complement strand
GCTCGATGGTGAACGACGTCGCGCCGGCTTCGCCGTACATCCAATCCGACATGGTGCCAGCGGCCGGATAGAGCTCGACGCCGCGCATGAGCCGGTATTTCGTCTGGTGCTGCGCGTAGATGGCCGAGGCGATGTCGTCGCCGATGGCGGCGAAGCGCTTGTGATCGTCGGTGGGCTTGGCCCCGTGGTTCCACGGGAACAACACGAGCTGTCCGTAGGCGTGCAGGTCGACGTGGGCCTTGATGCCTTTGTCTTTCACCAACGTGCGCAGCGCGATGCTCTCGTTCTCTGAGAAGGCGGCCTCGCCCCGGTAGGTCTCTGAGCGTTTGTTGGCGCTCGATCCCGAGCCGCCCCAGGCGACGGAGAAATTGCGGTTGAGGTCGACGCCGAAGTTGCCGCGGCGGTTCTTGCGCCAATAGCGGTCTTGCGCCCACGAGTAGGTGTAGCCGTCGGGGTTGACGACGGGGACGATCCACAAGTCGGTGCTGTCGACGAAGGCTTTGATGGCGGGGTCGCTGTCGTAGTTGCGCACCATCCGATCGGCGATGCACGTCGCCGACATCGCCGCGATCCACTCGCGCGCGTGCTGGGTGCCGTTGATGAGCATCGGCAGCGGCGCGCCCGCGACGTCGACGTTGGCGGGGATGGGCCTGCCACGGACGTGCAGCGCCAACAGCGGGCGGCCGTCGAGGCTGCTGCCGATGCCGCTCACCGACACGCGATCGGGCGCGAGCTCAGCGAGCTCGTCGAGGCGGCGCTCGATGGCTTTGAAGTCGCGGAATTCGGCGAAGAAGTCGGCGTTGGCGGTGTCGCTGGCCGACGCCGACTGCAGCCGCTCGGTCTCAGCGCGGGCGGTGGCGTCGATGTCGGCGTCGAGGATGGTGAAGGCGGCGCCCTGCGCGCGCAAGCGATCGAGCGACGCCTCGGCGACGACGACGTCGACGGGCTCGCCCACGGCGCGCTCTTCGCTCCACACGTCGAGAGCGAGCTCGTCGGCGAGGGCGCAGTCTTCTTGCTCGCGACACTCAACCCGGATCGCGACGCGGCGCGAAGAAGCCGACGATGACGACGACAGCGACGACGCGCGTGTCACGACCAGCGCGACGGCGCCGACGAGCGCGACCGCGAGGCACAGCGCGAGGCGGCGGTGCAGGTGTGAAGAGGGGCCGAGGACCGAGGGATGGGGGCTCACGACACAACTATAGCGTCGTCGTTTTGGGGCGCCCGAAACCTGCCGCGCGCTTCGACGCGCCGTGACTTTCACGACAGCGTTGGCCGCTGTACAGCGCGCGCATGACCACCACCCTCACGCACTTCATCGGCGGCAAGTCCGTCGCGGCCCAGAGCGAACGCAAGGGCGAGATCTTCAATCCCGCGACGGGCGAGGTGCAGAAGCACGTCGTCTTCGCCAGCGACGCCGACGTCGACAGCGCCGTCGCCACGGCGAAGAAGGCGGCGCAGTCGTGGGCGCACAGCTCGCTCGCCACGCGCATGCGCGTGATGTTCGCCTACCGCGAGCTGGTGAACGCGCACAAAGACGACATCGCGAAATTCCTCACGCTCGAGCACGGCAAGGTCACCTCTGACGCGCTGGGCGAAGTGCAGCGCGGCCTCGAGGTCATCGAGTTCGCTTGCGGCCTCGCGCAGCTGCTCAAGGGCGAGATCAGCGAGAACGTGTCGACCGACGTCGACACCTACTCGCTGCTGCAGCCCGTCGGCGTCGTCGCCGGCATCACGCCGTTCAACTTCCCCGCGATGGTACCGATGTGGATGTATCCCATCGCGCTGGCGTGCGGGAACACGTTCGTGCTCAAGCCGAGCGAGCGCGACCCGAGC
>JANNAY010000025.1:0-2386 GCA_031384945.1 Deltaproteobacteria bacterium | reverse complement strand
CGTCGGTCGGGTTCTGCGCTGCGTAGAAGAACGTCGACTTCAGATCGACGTCTTTGTCGCGCTCGGCGTCGATGGCGGTGCGCCGGTGGTCGAGCATCGACTTCAGCGCCATGCGCGCTTCTTTGCTCAGGTTCCACTCGTCCGCCGTCAACGTCGCCTGCAGCGCCGCCGCCTGCAGCGCCGGTCCGTCGACCTCTTTGAAGCGCGTCTTGCCGCCGTCGTTGACGGGGCCGACGCCGCCGGTGAGGTCGCGCGCCTCGGTCGACGCCGAGAAATTCACGCGCACGTTCTGCTTGTTGGTCAGCGCCGCGAACAGCGCGCCGAGCACGGTCTTGCCCGCGGCCGCCGGGCCAACGGCGAGCACCGGACGGCCCAGCGTGTGCGCGACGAACAGCGCGTCGAGGTGACGCTCGAGCGACGGCACCAGGCGGTACGGCGTCGCCGACAAGCGCTTCTGAATTTCTTTGTCGCTCAGTCCCGACAGGCGCTGCCACAGCGGCGTCGCATCCGGCGCCGCGGTCTTCGCCGCCGCCGACAACTTCTGCGCCGCCGACGTCGGCAATTCGACGAGCATGTGGGCGGCGCGTTCGACGGCGCGGGCGACGTCGGCGTCGCGGTCCTTCGACGTCGCGGGAAGCGTCTTCGCGATCAAGTCGGCGGCGTTGGCGAGGTCGAGAAAGCGCTGCAGCTTCACCGGCGTTGGCGGCGGCCACAGCGTCGTCGCCAATTCGACGACGGCGTCTTTCACGTCTTTGGCCACCGATGCCGGCAGCAAGCGCGCGGCGTCGTCGACGCTGGGCGCCGGCAGGTGCACTTCGGTGGCGAGCGCGCGGTCGACGGCCTCAGGCTTCTGTTTCGCCGACGACGCCCCCGTCGTCGCCGACAGCACGATGCGCGCCTTCGGATCGATCTTCTTCTCGACGAGCTTGCCGTTCTCGACGACAGAGATGCTCGTGAGCTCACGCAGGCGAAAGAACGCGTTCTGGCGGTCGACCGGCATGTGATCGAGGTGCTCGATCGACAGCAGCTGTCCCTCGAGCAGCGCGCGCGTGATGCGGCCGGGCTTGAAGACCACGCGGCCGGTCTCGTCGAAGCTCGGCAGCTCGAGCAGCGCCTGCGGGTCGGTGCCGGCGTGGGCGACGACGACGACGACCTCTTGCTTGCGGCGCGCGGCCAATTCTTCGACGAGCCGCGACGCGCCCGACTGTCCGGGACCCTGCAACAACAACGTCTCGCCAGCGTCGAGCGCCGTCTGCGCGCGGCGCAGCGCTTCTTCAGTGTGCGGCGTGACGACGTAGCCGTCGCTCTTCGCCTTCTGCGCCGCGGTCGTCGTCGGCGGCGACAACTTCTGCTGCGCGCAGATGGCGGCAAAGGCGTCGACGTGGTTGGCTGCGGTGAGGCGGCCGCCGTAGACGTCGAAGACGGCTTCGGCGACGGCGGCGTCGTCGATGGCGCCCTTCTGGGCCACCTTCTCCAACCGCTGCGCGACGGTGCGCAGCTGGCCGAACGTCAACGGAAAGCGCCGACCAAAGTCGATCTCGCCGTTCTTCGACGCCTCAGACAACGACTCGTGCAGCGCCGCCAGCTTCGACGCCAGCTGCGTCGACAGCCCGTGCTGCTCGACGAGCAGCTGGCGGTGGTCGTCGGCGGTGTACGGTGAAACCTCGATGACGTTGCACGCCATCGGCAACTGCGGCGGCAGCTTCTTCGCTGGATCTCCGAGGAGCACCAGACGAAAATTCGCGTTCACCGCGATGGGTTCATTCGACACCGGATGGTGAAACGTCTTGGCGCCCCGCGCGAGTGCCGTCAGACAAGCCAGAATCTGCGGATCCGCCTGCTCGAGGTGGTCGACGACGAAGACGCCGCCAGTGCGCACCATCTGCGTCAGCGGCCCGTCTTTGACGCGCAGCTGCTTCTTTTCATCCGGACGCATCGCGCCGACGAGCGCATCGAGCGTCGTCGTCCGCGCCAGGCGCACCAGCTCGTGGCGCTGTCCGGTCGCCTGCAGCATCCAGCGCACCGCGTGCGACGCGCCCGCCCCGGGACCCGCCGACACCAGCGTCGCCTGCGACGACGACAACCCCGCCGACACCGCCGCCAACGTCGCCTTTGTCGTCGGCAGCAACGTCAGCTGCGCCTGCAGCTTCGCGTCGACCGTGAAGCTCTTGCCACCGATCGACAGCGCGCCGTTCTTCAACCCAACAGCGTCTTTGCCCGCCAGCGCCTTTGAGAAGTTGCGCGCCGACACCTGCTCGCTGACGGTCGCTGCCTTCTT
Source organism: Deltaproteobacteria bacterium (assembly GCA_031384945.1). GTDB lineage: Bacteria > Myxococcota > UBA727 > UBA727 > VGSZ01 > VGSZ01. The sequence continues at coordinate 108 of JANNAY010000025.1, read as the reverse complement.
GTCGGCGGCGGCATCGAGGACATCGGCCACGAGCGCTTTGGCGGCCTCTTTGTCGACGTTGCCGAAGCCAGCAGCAGCACCCGCAGCCCCAGCACCAGCACCAGCACC
>JANNAY010000021.1:0-2174 GCA_031384945.1 Deltaproteobacteria bacterium | reverse complement strand
GCGGGCGTTGGAGCGTCGTTCGTTGTTGGGAGATGTCTCGCTCATCAGCGGCTTGAATATTCCCTTCGAGCGCGGCGGCACCTTCAACGAAGACGGCAGCGGCGTGCCCCGCGGCGGCGCCTACCGCGAGTTTCACGGCGGCGGCGCCTCGCCGTTGTTGTCGGGCATGCGCTCGACCGAGGGCTCGTTCATCGCCGACGGCGCGTCGTCTGATCAGCTCGTGCAGCAAGCGCTCAACGCGCGTCGCGGTGGCGCCGCGCGTTCATCGTTGGTGTTGCGGGCGCAGCCGGTCTTCTACTTGTCGGGCTTCGACTTTTCGGGTCGCGAGTTCATCTCGTACTCCGCCGGCGGACGTCAGGGCCGCATCGCCGCCCAGGGCAACCACCAGATCGCGTGGAGCTCGCTGTTCTCGTCGTTCGTGCCCCCCGACGACGTGGGCGCCGCCGCCGTCGCCGACTTCACCAAGCGCAAGCGCTTGAGCGTGCTCGACCTCGTCACCGCCAAGCGCGAGAAGATCCTCGGCAAGGTGGGCGCCGCCGACAAGGTTCGCCTCGAGCGCCACTTCGACGAGCTGCGCGCGCTCGAGCTGCGCGTGGCGGCGGTGCCTCCGCCGGTCACGGGCACGTGCCGTCCGCTCGACGACCCCGGCGCTGACACCAACATCGGCGGCGACAACGCCGGCTCGGGGTCTGACCAGATTCAAGAGAACACCGGCTACAGCGGCGAAGAAGACCGCGCGCAGATCATGATGGACCTCATCCACATGGCCTTCGTCTGCGACCTGACAGAGACCGCGACGCTCCAGCTCACGGCCTTCCAATCACACATGAATGTGACGGCGATCTTTCCGCAGGTCGCTGCTGAGTTGGACCGCCCCGATTTGATCTGCCGCGCCGATCTTCACGAGGTTGGCCACAACGGCGATGGTGAAAACAAGGGCCAGCTGCAAGTCTCGACCATGCTCTACTGGCACCTGCGCCAGTACGCGTATTTGATCGACAAACTGAAGAACACCCCCGAAGGCGACGGCAGCGTCCTCGACAACAGCGTCATCGTCTTCATGACCGAGGCGGGCCACGGGCGTCAGCTCAACGACGACACGTCTGAGTTCGCGACGCACTCGGTCGAAGACATGGTCTTGCTCGTCGGCGGCGGCCGCGCGGCGGGGTTGAATCCCGGCCGCCACATCCACGGCAACGGCGCGCACCCGGGGTCGGTCTTGTTCTCGGCGATGAGAGCGGCGGGCTACGACGGCGCCGCCTTCGGCGAGGTCGACAACGCCTTCGCGGGGTTGTGATTAGCGCAGCACTTCATGCTCGCGTGCGATCGGTATTCACAACCCGGGTTGAGCATCCTCGCGCGCAACCTGGTCAGAGCTCGACCACGCAGCGCCGAGCCACGCCCACGGACATCTCTTCAGCTTGAAGGCCCCCACCCCGCTTCGGGCGCTTCGGGGGAAGTCGACACCCGTGACGTCGTCGAAGCTGAGACCAGGCGCTCGAAGCTGCAGCCTCCCGCGGGTGTGCATTCCCCCCGGTTTCGGGGGGCCAGGGGGGCCTTCGTCGACGACGATGCCGCTCTTCGACGATGTGACGAATCGTGAACCCCCGCTGCGGCAGCGGTCGTTGAGCAGCTTCACCCAGGCGTCGCGGTCGTTGTCGACGAGGGCGAAGACGAAGACCGCGTCTTCTTCTTTGAGGTGCACGACCATCGCCGGTCGCTTGAAGCTGCTGATGGCGTCGACGCCGACGACGTCAGTGCAGGGAAACGCCGAGGGTGTCTGTCGATCGCGCGGCGCCGACGGGCGGAAGCCGATGTGGTCGGGGAACAAGAAGAGCTGGCCGTCGCCGAAGCGCTTCGGCGCGAAGGGAACGTCGGAGCCGACGTAGCTCGCGCGGGTCGTGGCAACGAGATCGCCACGGAGGGGCGTGATCGCGCTGCTGTCGTCGACGACGTCGGCGCGGTAGGCGTCGCTGCCGGCGCAGGAGGCGGCGACGACGACGAAGGCGCAGAAAAAGAAGACGCGCATGCAGCGATCACTGCATGCGCGTTGCCAACCGCGGATCGATGTCAGGGCATCACGGTGATCGTCCAGGCAGACCGCCTGTTTGTTGGCCATCAGATCGGCCTTTGAGGGCCAGCCTCAGACCTCGGCGGGACCTTCAGCCTTTAGG
>JANNAY010000502.1:0-1691 GCA_031384945.1 Deltaproteobacteria bacterium | reverse complement strand
CGACCAGCCCGCCGACCAGCCCGCAGACCCGCAGGCCCACAGCTTCTCGTTCGCAGCCGTGCCCACGGCGACCTTCAACACCGACGAAGGATTCGGCACCGGTGGCGTCGTCTCACTCTATCACGATCATGAAGGAGTGCTGCCGTACCGAGACGAAATTCGCCTCAACTTCTTCATCAGCAGCAAGCTGGTGCAAGCCCACGCTCTGACATGGGACGCGATCAAGCCGTTCGGCTTCGCCGGCCGCAGCTACGTGCGCGTCGGCTACTACTCGACGGTGTCGCAGAACTACTGCGGCCACGGCGCCGCCGTCGACTGCGCGGTCGGCGACGCCATCAACGCCGCCGAGCACGCCGGCCTCTACGACGACGCCGGTGACGACCGCGACGGCTACGACGAATTCGTGCGGCACTACCATTTGATGCGCTTCATTCGCCCCTATTCGACCGTGATTTTTCGCCCGTGGATTCGCGACAAACCTTATCGCACGGAGCTCTTGCTGGGCTGGCGCGGATCGTACACCTATCCCGGCGACGTCACGCACAAAGGACCATACCCCGGCTCGCGCTACGCCGAAGACTTTCCGATCGGCGAAGAGGGCTTCAGCAGCGTGCCCTTCGTCGGCCTCGTCGTCGACGACCGCGACGACGAGGTGTTTCCGACGCGCGGCTTCTTCGCCGAAGCGTCAGTGCGCGGCGGCCACGCGTTGACGGGATCGAGGTGGCCGCACGCTGGCGGCATGGCCAGCGGCGCGGTGTTCTTGCAGATGGCGCGCAACCCGCGGCTGGTGTTGGCGTCGCGGGCCATCGCCGATGTGCTGGTCGGCGATCCGTCGACCGAAGAACTGGCGCGCATCGGCGGCACGCTCGACCCGATCGCGTTCGGCGGGTCGGCGATCGGCCGCGGCATTCGCGAGCACCGCTACCTCGGCAAGGTGAAGCTCATGGGCCAGACCGAGCTGCGGGGACAGTTCTTCGACGTCACGCTGCTCGACCAGGACCTCAGCTTCGGCGCCGCCGTCTTCTCTGACGCAGCGTTGATCGGCGAAGACGTGCTCGACCTCGGCGTCGTGCGACCGCTGCTGACCGCCGGTGTCTCGTGGCGCATTCTCTGGAACAAGAACTTCGCGATCCGCTGGGATCTGGCGTCGTCACCCGACGAGAAAGAGGGCCCGGGCTTCTACATCATCGTGGGTCAGGCGTTCTGAAACGAGCGCGCGTCGTCGTCAGCGGCTATCCTCGTCGTCGTGCGTGCCCTGCCCCTGTCTGCTCTCTCGCTGATCGCCCTGCTGGTGGCGTCTTGCCAGAACGCGATCGACAACCCGTGCTCGGTCGCCACCGACTGCGCCGCCAGCCAGGCCTGCGTCGACGGCGCCTGCGTCGGCGACGAGCGCCCCATCGTTCCCGTCACGCCGCTTGAAGGCGAAGGCGACGACCCCAAGGGCGAGGGCGAAGGCGAAGAGGGCGAAGGCGAAGAGGGCGAAGGCGACGGCGGCGTCGAAGGCGAAGGCGACGAAGGCGAAGGCGAAGGCGAAGGCGACGGCGGCGAAGGCGAAGGCGACCTCGCCACCGGCGAAGGCGAAGGCGAAGGCGAAGACCTCTGCAGCGGCGTCGCCTGCGACGAATTCAAAGCCTGCGACGACGGCAGCGGCGACTGCGAGTACGTCGGCGACGTCTGCGACGCGTTTCAAG
>JANNAY010001661.1:0-2730 GCA_031384945.1 Deltaproteobacteria bacterium | reverse complement strand
GGGGTGCCCACCGCCGGGGTTCGACGCCGGCGGCGTGAATTCAGCGGGGGCCAGCGAGCCGTCGGGCAGCGTGTCGATGAAGAAGAGCTCGAGCACGTCTTCGGGGTCGAGGCCGGCGCCCATGGCATCGACGGCGGCGCGTCCGGCGGGCACGACTTCGACGTCGGCGTGGGCGCGGGCGTAGGCCAGCATGTCGTTCTCGACGTTGCGCACCGTCGGCGGGATGGCCGTCGGCGACGACGTCGCCGGCATCGGCCCGAACAGCACGAAGCGGGCGCCGGCGGCGGCGGCGGCGGCGCGCCAGAGGTCGGCGCCCTCAGCGAGCGGAAACGCGCCGTCGCGAAACGGCAGCTGCTGCACGACGACGGCGTCAAAGCGCTGACCATTGGCGCCGGTTCGCAACATGCCCGCGGGCGAGCAGCTGTCGGCGGCGCCAGCTGTGCAGCGGAAGTCGCTGTTGGCACCCGTGCCGGCGCGGGGTTGTCCGTCGTCGAAGCGGGCGAGCTCGACGCAGCCGCCGCTGTCACACGGATCACAATCCTGGCGCAGCCCGGCCTCGAGGCAGATGCAGGGCTCGGCCTCGGTGATGGCCCCACCGCCCGGCGTGACGACGAGACTGCAGCGATCGAGGCAGTGGTTCGCGCGCCCCGCGTCGGTCACCGTCGCCGGACACGGACGGTCTTCGTTGGCGATCAGCTGCGACGGCGCGAGCCCGAGCCGGATGGCCTCGACCACCTCGAGCCGCGGCGACCCCGAAGGCATTGACGCCGACAGCTCCGCCAGCACCTCCGCCGTCGACGTGTACGCGGTGTCGTCTTGCTGCCCATCGCGATCGAGGTCTTTGGTGAACGCGGCGCCGAAATTCGAGTTGCCCACCAGCAGCACCCGAATCGTGTCGCCGCCTGCGTCGCCTTCGCCTTCGCCTTCGCCGACGACTTCGCCTTCGCCCTCGCCGACGACTTCGCCTTCGCCCTCGCCGACAACTTCGCCTTCGCCTTCGCCGATGACTTCGCCTTCGCCTTCGCCAACGTCGCCTTCACCTTCGCCGACGTCGCCTTCGCCTTCACCTTCGCCGACGACGACGCAGGCGCCGAAGTCGTCGCAGACCTCGCCGTCGTCGCACTCGTTGTCGGCGATGCAGATGCCGCACTCGCCTTCGAAGCAGACGTCGGCCTCGTCGCAGTCGCCGTTCTCGACGCAGCCTTCGCCCTCGCCTTCCTCGCCCTCGCCCTCGCCCTCGCCTTCTTCGCCTTCGCCCTCGCCCTGTGCGCCTTCGCCCTCTTCGCCTTCGCCCTCGCCGCTTTCGCCTTCGCCTTCGTCGACAGGGGGCGGCGCCGTGCCCTCACACGCAGCAAGAGCGAGGGCGAACGCGAGGACAAATGTGAAACGCAGCATGGGCAGAGCTAACGCCCGTCGGTGAAACCGCACGTCGTCGGCGCTGATTGCCGGATCCCCCCAGCATCGACGCCACACCGCGCGTGAAGGTCACACCGTCAAAGCAGGTGGCCGCCGTCGGCGAGGTAGACGCCGCCGGTGCAGTACGACGACGCATCGGACGCGAGAAACAGCGCGAGGCCGGCGATCTCGTCGGGCTCGGCGACGCGCGGGATGGGCTGAATCCTGATGGTCGCGTCGACGATGGCGTCGTTGGACCAGATGGCCTCGGCGAACTTCGTCTTGACGATGCCGGGGCAAATCACGTTGCTGCGCACGTCGGGTCCCCACTCTTTGGCGAGCACCTTGGCCAGCGAGATGACCGCGGCCTTTGACACCGAATACAGGCCCAGCAGCGGCTCGGGCGACACGCCGCCCACCGACGAGATGAAGACGATCGAGCCCTTGTTCTTCGACAGGTGCGGGTGCGCCGCCTTGGCCAACAAGAACGGACCCTTCACGTTTACCTGCATCACCTTGTCAAAGACGCCAGCGTCGGCGTCAAGGACAGGTCCGAAGACGGGGTTGGTGGCGGCGTTGGCCACGACGATGTCGACGCCGCCGAAGACGTCGACGGCCTCTTTGACGAGCTTGTCTTGATCGGCGTCGACGCCAGCGTGGGCGACGACGGCGTGGGCCTTGCCGCCCTGATCGCGGATGAGCTTCGCCGTCTCTTCGATCGCGTCTTTCTTTCGCGACGAAACGACGACAGAGGCGCCGGCGCCGGCGAGGGCAACGGCGATGGACTGGCCGATGCCGCGGGAGGCACCTGTGACGATGGCCACACGTCCATCGAGGCGAAAGCGGTCGAGCACGGTCATGGCGGAGGCTCCTGCGGGGCGTTGGGGTGCGGTGTGAGCGGGGTTCTCAGGCCATTCGGTCTTTCAGGATCCGAATCATTGCCAAGGTGAAACACTTTGGTAACACCACCGCTGTTGCCCTGCGGTGCCTTGCGTCAATGGGGAGCGGACCGTAGCAGTCCGCACCTCACGACCGGAGCTCGAATGTCTCTGCACTTGATCACCGACCTCGTCGTTCGTCTGAGCCGCACCGGCGCCGGCTCCATCGTCATGTGGTTCATGGTGCTGCTCTCGATCATCTCGGTCGCGGTGATGATCGAGCGGTTGATCTTCTTCATGACGCACAAAGACAACGTGCGCGGCATCGCCGCCGAGCTCAACAAGCTCTTGCTCGCCGGCGACTACGCCGCCGCCCGCAAGCTGCTCGAGAACGCCAAGGGCTTCGAGACCCGCGTGTTGCTCGCCGCCCTCGACGGCGCCCACCTCGGCAAAGGCG
>JANNAY010001659.1:0-4280 GCA_031384945.1 Deltaproteobacteria bacterium | reverse complement strand
GCGGGCTACATCAAGCGCTCGCCGGTCTCGGCCTACCGCGCGCAGAAGCGCGGCGGCAAAGGCAAGAGCGCGGCGAAGACCAAAGACGAAGACTTCATCCAAGACGCTTTCGTCGCCTCGACGCACGCGTATTTGTTGACCTTTACCAACCGCGGTCGCGTCTTCTGGTTGAAGGTGCATCAGGTGCCTGAGGCCGGCGGCCAGGCCCGCGGTCGCCCCATCGTGAACCTCGTGCAGCTCGACGAGGGCGAGAAGGTCGTCACCGTCTTGCCGGTCCGTCGCTTCCCTGAGAAAGAAGAAGAATCTTTCTTGTTCTTCTGTACGAAGAATGGCGTGGTCAAGAAGACTGATTTGACGCAGTACTCGAACCCGCGCACCACCGGACTCATCGCCTGCGGCATCGAATCCGGCGACGACCTCATCAGCGTCGCCGTCACCGACGGCAAGAGCGACGTCTTCTTGACGACGGCCGACGGCATGTCGATCCGCTTCAACGAGATGGAAGTGCGCACGATGGGCCGTCAGGCTGTGGGCGTGAACGGCGTGAAGCTGGCCATCGAGAACAACCGCCCCGACGAGGTGGTGTCGATGGAGGTGTTGGCCAAGGGCACTTCGGTGCTGACGGTGACCGAGCGCGGCTTCGGCAAGCGCACGAAAGAAGAAGAGTATCCGCTGCAGCACCGCGCTGGCATGGGCGTCATCACCATCAAGACGACAGAGCGAAACGGTCGCGTCGCCGGTGCCATCCAGGTCAACGCTGGTGATCAGGCCATGATCATCACCGACGGCGGCACGCTGATTCGCATCGCCACTGACGAGGTCTCTGAGATCTCGCGCAACACGCAGGGCGTGCGCATCTTGAACGTCGACGAGGGCGAGAAGGTCATCTCGATCGTCCGCCTCGCCGAGCCGAGCGACGAGCCCACCACCCCGCTGTCGCAGATCCCCGTCAGCGCCGAAGGCGTCGCCATCGACGACGACGGCAAGGTCGGCGGCGACGGCGGCGAAGGCGGCGATGCGTAAGCGCGTCGTCGTCGCAGCGCGCGCCGTTGTCGGCTTCTTCGTCGGCGCCGTCGTCGTGGGCGGCTGCGTCGAAGACGGCGCCGGCGGCACCACCGGCGTGAAGGGCAAGGTCGTCTTTCAGACGGCGCTCGCCCAGGTCTTCACGACGCCGGTGGGCATCGGCTCGCACTTCACCGTCACCTTCAGCGAGAAGAACGACGATGTCGACCTGTCGAAGAGCGCGTCGCTGATCGTCGACGTCGACGGCGATGGCAACGAAGGCAACGCCGACATCGTCAAAAACGAAGACGGCGGCTTCGACGTCACCCTCACCAAAGCCGGCAGCGTCCACCTCGCCGTCGACGATGGTGGCGTCGTCGACTTCATCAACGTCGAAGCCAGAACCATCAGCGACACCTCCATCGTCGACGCTGCCGTCCTCGCCGCCAGCGACGTCGTCGACGCCCGCGTGCCCGAAGACTTCGCCATCATCGCCGGCAAAGAGACGACGCTGCTCGTCTCGGCCGTCGACAGCTGCGCCACCGGCGTCATCGACCTCGGCGCCAGCGCCCTCGTCGTCGTCGTCGAAGAGGGCGTCGACGCTGCCACCGTCGCCGACATCGGCGGCGACGGCGTCACCGGCTTCGTCGTCGAACCCCAAGACGGCGTCGACGGCTTCGTGCTCGAGCTGCAGAGCCCGGGGCTGAGCGCGCTGCGCTACAACGTCGACGTCGTCGACGCCGACGCCATCGACGAGGTCCACGCCGAGGTTGCCTCCGTCGACAGCCAGGCCGGCACCGCCCGCATGTGGGGCCGCGCCTTTGCCAACGACGTCGACGTCATCGGCCTCGAATTCGACTGGTCTTCTGACCCGCGCGTGGCCCTCGACCTCGTGCGCGGCGCAGCCGTCACCGCCAGCATTTCGTTTCCCACCGACGGCACTGTCGACGACCGCCCGGCCGTCGTCACCGCCGAGGTCGTCGGCGAGAGCGACAGCGTCGACCTGTTGGCGCTGCAAGAGGGATCCCTCGTCGTCGCCCGCGGCGCCGTCCCCGTCCGCGAAGACGCCGACGACGACGCCGCCGCAGACGACGCCGCCAGCGACGACGGCTGCGCAGGCGGCGGCGCCGGCACCTGCAGCGCTGCGTTCGTCGTGTCGGCTTTTGTGCTGCGCCGTCGCCGTGGCTGATTCAGACGTCGTCGTCGACGTCAGCCACGTCGCCTACCGCTGGGGCGTCGTCGACGTCAGCCTGCAGCTGCGCCGTGGTCGCATCTGCGGTTTTCTGGGCAAGAACGGCGCCGGCAAGAGCACGACGATGAAGCTGTTGGCCGGCGTGTTGGTGCCATCGCAAGGGTCCATCGTCGTCGCCACCGCTGCCGGATCGTCAGCTGCCCACAGAGCAAGCGCGCGCGAGATGGTCGGCTGGTCGCCCGAAGAGCCAGCTGTGCATCCGGCGCTCACCGTCGGCGAGCAGCTGCGCTTCGTGGCCCGCCTGCGCGGCAAGAACGCCGCCGCTGACGTCGTCGAAGTCGTCACCGCGCTCGATTTGCAGAACGTCGAAATGAAGCTGTGCGGCAACTTGAGCAAGGGCACGCGCCAGCGCGTCGGCGTAGCGATGGCGCTGCTGGGGCGCCCGCCGGTGCTGTTGCTCGACGAGCCCACCGCCGGCCTCGACCCTGCGCAGGTGACGGCGCTGCGCGCGCTGCTGCTGCAGCGGCGCGACGACGGTGCTGCGATCTTGTTGTCGTCGCACGTCACCGCCGAGATCGAAGCCGTCGCCGACGACGTCACAGCCATCAACAGCGGCCGCACCGTGCACAGCGGCGACAAGGGCACCCTCGCCGCCGCCCTGGCCGGAGCCGTCGCATGACCACGAGAAATGACGGCCAGGTCCAAATGCCTACGTCGCTCCCAAAGCCTCGCTGCGTGCCATTTGGACGGCCGTCATGAGCCTCGCCACCGTCGTCAGAGCCCTGGCATGAGCGCGCTCTTGGCCCTTCTGCGCCGCGAGCTGCGGCTGCTGCTGCTCTCGCCGTCGGGCATGGCGCTGCTCGCGGTGTGGTGCTTTCTCACCGGCGCGCTCTTTCTCGTCGAGCTCTCGGCGTGGGAGCAGGGACAACAGCGCGCGCTGCAGCTGAATGATCCGCAAATTCTGGCGCTGCTCGACTTCAACGACCTGCTGCTCGCCGCGGTGAACAACCACCTCGTCGTCGTGCTGCTTTTCATGGGACCGCTGCTCGGCGCGCGCTTGTTTGCCGACGGCAACGCCAAAGACTGGCTGCTGCACGCGTCGCCATCGACGTCGACGTTGGCGCTGTCGAAGCTGTTGGCCGGCGTCGTCGTCGTCGCGGTCTTCACAGGCGTCACCCTCGCGCTGCCGATCTTTTTGTCGGTGGCCGGACAGTCGAACGGCGACGTCGTCGACAAAGGCCAAACGCTGCTCGGCGCGTTCACGCTGTGGCTCGCCGGCGCCTCGTTCACCGCCGTCGCCGCCGCCGTCAGCGCCCGCGCCGCATCTGCCGTCGTCGCCGCCCTCGGCTCGTTCTTGATGCTCACGGTGCTGTGGATGCTGCCCGGCGCCGGCGCCCTCGCCACCCCCGTCGTCGCCGACGTGCTCACCTTTGTCTCGCCGTCGACGCACATCGAGCACGGCCTGCGCGGCGTCTTCGACGTCTCTGACGTCGTCTACTTCGCCGCCGTCATCGCCGGCAGCGCCGTCGCCTGCGTCGTGGCCCTCGATGGAGAGCGCCGATGAACGGCCGCCTGCTCATCGCCACCGGCGCCGTCGTCGCCATCGCCAGCGTCGTTATCGCGCTGCCGGTCTTTGGCCCCGGCGCGTACAGCCTCGTGCCGCTCATCGCCGGCTGCCTCGCCGTCGCCGCCGGTGCCGCTTCGCAAAAGGGCGAAACGTCGGTTTCGTCATTTCGGCGTTCGTTGAAGTGGGCGCTGCCCTTCGTCGTCACCGGTGCCGGCTGGGTCGTCGCTCACTTCGCCGCTGTCGAAATTGACGTGACCAGCGAACGCGTCAACAGCCTCGCCGACGAGAGCGTCGCCGTCGCTGCCGCCATCGACGTCGACGTCAACGTCGTCAGCTTCATCGAAGCCGGCGACCGCGCCGACGTCGAATTGGCCGCCCTCGCCGAGCGCTACCAGCGGGTGAGCCGGCGCATCCGCTTCGAGCGGCGCTCGATGAAGACCGCCGAGGGCGCAGCCGTTGCCCGTCAGCTCGGTGTCGCCGAGCTCTTGCCCCTCGGCGGCGCCAACGTCGTCGTCGTCG
>JANNAY010001647.1:0-2882 GCA_031384945.1 Deltaproteobacteria bacterium | reverse complement strand
CGTCGACGACGGCGCCGTCTTTGCCGAGGGCTTTGGCGGCTTTGGCGCAGGGGACTTCGCTGTCTTTCGCCATCTTCCAATCGGCATAGACGAGGCACTCGCCGAGCGGCGACACCGCCGACGCCGGGTGCAGCTCGGCGTCTTCGTGAAAGTCGCGAAACCGCTCTTCGTTCTTGTTGCCCGCGAGCATCGCGCCAAACGCCGCGTGGCGGTCGGACGACGACGTCGCGTCGAACTTCAACTTCAACGCCGACAGCGCCGACTTCGCAGCGGCGTCGTTGACGTCGGCGACGACGCGGCAGAGGCGGGCGCCGTCGAGCTCGCGCGGCGTCGCGGTCGGCGTCGTCGACACCGTCGTCTGTGTCGTCGTCGCCACCGTCGTCGACGATGTCGTGGGCGTGGCGCAGGCGACGGCGAGGGCGCCCCCAACCAAGACGCCGCTGACGACGAAGACGAGGGCGAAGCGTGAGCGAGCCATGCCCTCGGTTACCGCGGCGCTGCTGCCTTCGCCATTGTCTTTGTCGTCGTCACGCTTGCCAAAACGGCAAGACGGGGCGCCTCAGTCGTCGGCGAAGGTGCTGACGCAGCTGCCGTTCAGACACGACGGACCTTGCGGACCGCAGCTGCTGCGCTCGTCGCAGACCACGTCGTCGGGGGCGACGGGGCATTCTTCGTCGCTCATGCGCACGGCGCTGACGCCGATGTCGGCGCCCCTGCGGCCGGCGAAGCAGGTCACAAGGATGTGCGGGCCGCAGGTGACCTCGCATGAGAATTGGACGCAGTCGTCGTCGACGTCGCAGCTGGTGTCGTCGACGCCCGGGATGTTCTGGTGCAAGGCCGCGCTCACCGGGCGACACTGCAGCGCGATCGCGTCGTCGTCATCGACGCCGTCGCCGTCGCCTTCGCCTTCACCTTCTCTGGCCGCGCTGCAACAGGCGACGAAGGCAACCATGCTGAGCGCGAAGAGCGAAGACGAAGCGGCCATCCCCGACGATAGAGAAGGACAAAGAAAAACGGAGCACCTGCGCGCTCCGTTCTTCGTTTCGCTTTGCTCGTCTCGCTGGCGCTCAGTCTTTGGCGCCCGAGAAGCTCTTCTCGAACTCGGTCAGGGCGGCGTCGAGGCGACCGGCCATCGTGCCGCTGTCCCAGTTGCCCTTGTCGCGGGCTTTGACGTCGCTGGTGAAGGCCTTCGAGTCGTCGCGGATGCTCTGCAGCAGCTGCGGGTGCTTGGCCTTCATGAAGTCGATGAGCTCGCGCGCGTAGCGCACGACTTCAGACTTCTTGAACTTGCGGATCCATGTCTGGTTGTTGTCTTTCGCGCGCGAACGGGTCGCCGCGTAGATGAGCACCGACTGCTGCTCGACGGGCCACGGCGCGTACTGCGGCTGCTTCAACAGCTCCATCAAGCGTTCGCCGTTGGCGAGCTGCTCTTGCGTGCCCTTGTCGAGGTCAGAGCCGAACTGCGCAAAGGCCGCCATCTCGCGGTACTGGGCGAGGTTGAGGCGCATCGTGCCGGCCAGCTGCTTCATCGCCGCGACCTGGGCGGCGCCGCCGACGCGCGACACCGAGATGCCGACGTTGAGGGCGGGGCGCTGTCCCTGGAAGAACAGGTCGCTCTCGAGGAAGATCTGGCCGTCGGTGATCGAGATGACGTTGGTCGGGATGTACGCTGAAACGTCGCCGGCCTGCGTTTCAATGATGGGCAGAGCCGTCAAAGAACCGCCGCCCTTCTTGATGTTCGGGTAGGCCTTGAGCTCTTCTTCGTCCGTCGTGATCTTGCAGGCGCGCTCGAGGAGGCGGCTGTGGAGATAGAAGACGTCGCCGGGGTAGGCTTCGCGGCCCGGCGGGCGGCGCAGCAGCAGCGACAGCTGACGATAAGCAACGGCCTGCTTCGAGAGGTCATCGTACACAATGAGCGCGTGCTCACCGTTGTCGCGCCAGAACTCGCCGAGGGTGCAGCCGGTGTAGGCCGAGAGGTACTGCAGCGGCGCCGGGTCAGACGCCGACGCCGTCACGATGACCGTGTATTCCATCGCGCCGTGCTGCTCGAGCTTGGCGAGCACCTGCGCGACCGTTGACTGCTTCTGGCCGATGGCGACGTAGATGCACTTCACCCCCAGGCCCTTCTGGTTGATGATCGTGTCGAGGGCGACAGCGGTCTTGCCGGTCTGGCGGTCGCCGATGATCAGCTCGCGCTGACCACGACCGACCGGAATCATCGCGTCGATGGCCATCAGGCCGGTCTGCAGCGGCTCGTGCACCGGCTTGCGGGCGATGATGCCGGGGGCCTTGGTCTCGATGACGCGGCGCTCGGTCGACTTGATGTCGCCCTTGCCGTCGATCGGGATGCCGAGGCCGTTCAAGACGCGGCCGAGCACGCCGTCGCCGACAGCGACGTCGGCGATGCGGCCGGTGCGCTTGACGGTGTCGCCTTCGCGAATGTTGGTGTCGTCGCCCATGACGGCGATGCCGACGCTGTCTTCGTTGAGGTTCAGCACCAGGCCCTGCACGCCACCGGTGAACTCGACGAGCTCGCCAGCCTGGACCTTCTCGAGGCCGAAGACGCGGGCGACGCCGTCGCCGACGGAGAGGACGGAGCCCGTCTCTTGAACTTCGGTCTTCTGATCGAAGTTCTGAATCTGACCCTTGATGATCCGGGAAATCTCTTCAGCGCGCAGTTGCATGATGTACCTCTGAAGTTACGGAAGACGAGAAATTACTGGACGTTGAAATCGGACTTGAGGCGCTCGAGCTGCGAGCGGACCGTGGCGTCGTAGACGAGGCCGCCGATGCGGGCCTGGACGCCGGCGATGACGCTCGGGTCGACTTCGACGTCGGGCAGCACCTTCTTGCCGGTCTTCTTCTCGAGGCCGGCGATGATG
>JANNAY010001635.1:0-8936 GCA_031384945.1 Deltaproteobacteria bacterium | reverse complement strand
AGGCAGCGCCCGCGGCCCCGTCAACGACGACGGCTACGACAAGTTCCACGACGTCTACGGCTCTTTCCTCGGCCGCGTCTGGAAGGGCGTTGATGAGGTCGTGCCGCTCGGATGGGATTGGCGTCGACCGTTCCGCTACTCCGCCGTCGACGTCGACGATGCCGGCGACCCCATCGCAGGCGTAGGCGGCGCGAGCGCCGGCTCGTCCGCTGCCTTTGTCGCCGACGCCCTCGACGCCATCTGCGACGACGCCGCCTCCGTCGACGTGGTTACGCACAGCGCCGGCGGTCCCGTCGTCGCAAACGCGCTGCACGCGCGACCGGCGCTGCTCGCCAAGATCCGCCGCGTCATCTTCGTGGCTCCGCCGTTTCACGGAACACACGAGGCTTTGCACTACGCCGATTGGCAGGGCGACGAAATCGGCGAGATGCTCGGTCCTCTCGTCGGCGTGCTCGCCACCGGCGCTCTGGCCCTCTACCAGGCTGCGCCAGAGCGCTTCGTGCGCAACTGGCCCGGCCTCGAAGACTTGATGGTCGCGGCACAAGGCGCCGCTCCGCACCAGTTCCCCAGCAACGTCTTCGGGCGCGCGGTCAACGCCATCGGCGACACCGGCTTCTGGAAGGCGACGTCATGGCGAGCGGGCAAATACGCACCCGATCAGAAGCGGCTGAACCGCGCCTTTGCACAGCATCGTCACACCGCCGCCGCGCTCGACGCGCTCGTCAACGCACCCGCTGGACCCGCCGTCGTCGTCTTCAACGCGTCGTTCGGTCAGACCCAAAGCACCGCGCGCCGCGATGCCGATGGCTGGCGCGTCAAACGCGCAGCAGTCGCTGCCGGACAAACCGGCGATGGAACTGTGCTGCCCGCGTCGAGCTATGTCCCGGGCCTTGCCGTCGACGCTTGGTACGGCGCCGACGGCCGCGTGCTCGTCGGCCTTGACAGCACCATCGACAAGATGCGGACCCACTCGTACCTGCTCTGCATGCCGCTGGTGCAGGACTTCGTGCAAGCGATCCTCTCCGGCCACACACCGCCCGCCGGAATCCTGCGCGGCCAAGCACTCGTCACCGCATTTTTCGGTGCTGCACCGTTGCCGGCCGGTGTCGTCGCTGACCCGTCCGCCCTGCCCGACATGTCCGGCGCAGAGGCACCTGCTTGGGCGCGCGAGCTCAGCTTGGCGATCGGGAGCATCTCCGCGCGCCTCGACGCGCTGTCACGGATGCTCGCGGTAGATGCTTCGGCTCAAGCGCAAGTTGCCAAAAAGGCGACGGGGACGCCGGCGACGAGGACGGCAAAGAAGAAGAAGAAGGCGGCGAAGAAGACCGCGAGGCGGGTGACGAAGAAGAAGCCGAGGCCGAAGCCGAAGTAGCCGATCGACGGCGAGGTGGTTTTCAATCAGAAGCCGCCGGAGACGAGCAATTGATGGACCTCTTGCCGGTGCCGCGCATTGCAACTGGCGAGGTCTGCTTCGAGCCGATCCATGTCGGCGAGAAACGCGAAGCGGGCGCGCACCTTTGCGTCCCAGCCGGGGATGTCCTTCGGTTGCGTGAGGACACCAATCTCAGCAGCCTGGAGATCTTTCAGGTCTCTCTTGTCGAGCACATCATTGGCAGTCAGCGGTTTGTTTCCGCGTCCATCCTCGACGACATCGCTATAGACCTTTAGCACCCAGAGTCGTCGTAATAATGCCTCGTCGATTGGCCGAGAAGCGAACCATGCCAAATCATAGAGGTCGCGAGCCAAAGGCGGCGACCGCCGGTAGCGCGCGAGCTTCTCGGCGCAGGCCTCAACTTCGGCGATCACCGGCAACGGCTGAAGCGCGAAGTCATATTGGTCGTGGATGGGCAGATGCAGCGGCCGCAGCACCTCCGGCGCACGCGCTGGCCTCCGGCGGGCGAACTCAAGTCGGGCGAGTCCGGCGACGTTGCCGAGCGTTGCATGCTCGAGGTCAAGCCACCATTTCCGGCCGTCTTTCGCCTCGCCGTCTCTGACGGTGAATTTGAACCCACCAACGCTCTGACCGTCGAGCGCCGTGCAGACGGCGAAGACGTCGTCATCGTTGGGCGCGGCGAGGTCGATGTCAGTGGAGAAGCGGCCAGAACTGCCGAGCCGACACTTGCGCAGACTTGTGCCGCCCTTGAAGATGACGCGGCCCGCATCGAAGACGCCCGCAGTCTGCATGAGAAAGAGCGCATGATCCTGCGCGACGTCGAGCAGCGCGACGTCATATGAATCCTGCCGGTTGGACGCGTGTCGCAGCACAAGCGCTCGAGTCAGAGCCATCTGATCAAGCCTTGTCTTGTGCGGACGTCCGCGAAGTTAAGAGATAGTCCATCACCTGCGTTGTCTTGTCCCAATGCCCCGGTCCATCGTTTCCCAGCTTGACCGGATAGCGGGCATCAGGGAGCAGCTCCATCGCATCGGCGACCTGCTCGCTGTGGACGAAGAAGTAGGCAGCCCGTTGCCTCGCTGAATTCGACGAGCTGCCGAGGAGTCGCTTCGTCCGCTCGACGTCGGCGTCTTTGGTCACGCTCGCGAGCTCGGTGGCGAGCTCCGTCCAGTCGATGCTCGCGGGGCGTTGCGAGAGCTGAACGAGCAGCGCTTCCGGTCCGAACGCTGGTAGCCGTGAGGACCAAGCCGTGAGATCGAGCTTGCGCTTCCGCAACAGCATCGGCGTTGGCGACAGCTCCGTTGTCGACGTCGCCTCGGGAAACTCCGTCGTCACGATGTGGAACTTGCTCCGCAGGCCGTGCGGCAACGCGGCCTTCTCCTTCACCCAGATCGACACCGTCGTGGGGCGGCGACGGAGATATCCCAAGTGCCAAGCGGCGGTCGCGCCAGCGAGGGCGAACGTCGCATCCGGGTCGATCGCGCTCCACGCGCGCAACGAGAGGTAAGGATCTCCCAGCTCGACGACGCCAGGAGGAAGGAACGCCCAAGCACCATGCACGCCGACGGAGCGCAGCCAGCCGAGGCGCACCAAGGCCTGGATCGTCCGGCGCGCTTCAACTGGCGCCAGACTCTGGATGGATCCTTCGGTGACCACGGCTGGCGCCGACTCGATCAGCCGGGTGAGGACGGGGGCAGCCCACCGTGGAATGGGTCGGCTTTCACTCGGCTCACTGTGCTTTGGAGCCGAATTTGGTTTCGGGTGTGCCAAAAGCGGCTCCATTTCACTGAGAAACTTGGCGACCAGAGGAACACTACTGCGAAACGGAGCCGGTTTACGTTCCCACGGGTCGAATTTCGGATCCATTTCACAGTCGACCGTGACGGGTTGACAGTTTGTGGAATCTGTCAACCTTGGACGGTCCTCACCATCGAGCCTTCGAACCGCTCGCCCCGAACAGCTCTCGCAATTCGCCCGGGTCGGCTTTGTAGCTTCGAGCGCCGCGCCGGACGTGGACGTCGCCCTTCTCGTTTGCGTAGGGGCGTGAGGCGCCGACGGGGACGGTGACGAGAATGACAGGCTCATCCAAGACGTCGAGCAGCTCCACACCGCACTGCACGACGGGCTGCGTCCGCTCGGCGGCGAGAACTCGTACGCGCGCTGCGAGGTCCTGCAGCGTTTGCCTGCTCTCTTGGCCTTTCACGAGGTCACGAAAAGCCCTCCTGCCCTCCGGTTCCCCGTCGTCGGTGACGCCCAGATACAGGCGACCTCCGCCAGAGTTCGCAAACGCGACAAGAGTGCGGACGATCTCGGCTTCCTTGTCACTCTTCTGCCGGATGAACGGTTTGAACTCTACGCGCTCGTTCTCGCTGCCTCGTCCACGTAGGTCCGCGAGAGCCGTGTTGACGCCATCGGTTAACGGTCGCGGTGCGCGGGTGATTCGGCGACTGGACAGCAGACCGAGCTCGCGATGCAGAAGGCACGCGGTCGCTTCAACGACCCCCGGATCGAGGTCGAAAGACAGCTCGTCCCCAGCGGGGCGAACGTCGAGCGCACCGGCGATTGATCGATCATGTGTGAGGACATGAACCTCACACTCGTTGATCTTGTCGCCATCGCACTCAACCAAGAGGCTGCGGTCGCTGAGCAGGCAGCGGCGCACGCGTCCGTCGCGAACGGGCACGACAACTCGGAGCTGATCGGTGGCCGAGCGCTCGTCGGCCAGGCCGCACGGGCGTAGGACGAGCTCGCGAAACGCCAGCTCGCTCGAGGCAAATGGCCGCTGACCATAGGCGAGGAGCGGCTGACCGGAGCTCAGCGACAGGCCGCCGAGGGAGTTTGTTCCGCGAACGACAGCCTCGGGCCACCCCGAGCCGACACGACTCATCTCGTTCTCGAACGATTCGCGAAGTTCAAACGGCCGATCGCTGCGGGCGCCACAACCAAAGGGATCATCCCCCTCGACCAAGGTCGTCAGCATCGAGTGCGCGGTCGCAGCGTCGACCGTGCCGGCCGCGAATCGATACTCCCCGTATGGATGCACGGTGACATGGGCCTCAGGGAATTCCCCGAACACAACAACTGCCGCTACGTGAACAAACCGGTCATTGTGAAGGCGGCCGGCGCAGAATCCCACCCGAGCCGTTCGCCATGGTGCCGACCGAGCGCGCAGCGACGCCAAGAGTTGAACAGTTGATTCGCTTGGTGTCGGGCGCTGTTCCATGAGGAGAGGCTCTCGCTCAAAAGTGATGCCTGTCCACGAGTCGGGTCGGTCGGCTCTGCCGCGCGCAGCAAAGAATTGGGGTGTGTGCCCCGTTTCCCACCCGTGGGCATTGCGTACTAGCCGGTTTCGTCGGATAGTACCGTCGTGGGCGGAGTCTTTCTCGTCGAATCACCAAGCAAGGTGGCCAAGATTCAAGGCTTCCTCGACGAACTCTATGGCCCGCACGCTTGGACGGTCATCGCGAGCTACGGCCACTGGCGAGGCCTCCCCGACATGAAGGGGATCGCCTTCGCAGATGCCGTCGACCCGACGACTTGGCTGGAGCGTTGGGCGATCCACAGCGACAAGGTCGCCGCGCGCATCGGTGCGGCGCTCCGCGGTGCGAGCCGGGTGCTGCTGGCGAGCGACGCCGACCGCGAGGGCGAGGCCATCAGCTGGCACGTCGCCGACGAATTCGGCCTGCGCCGCGTCGAGCGCGCGACCTACACGGAAGTAACGAAGGCGGGCATCCAACACGCCGTCGAGCATCCTCGCCCCCTCGATGTTGCCCTCGTCGAGGCCCAGCGCGCCCGCGCCGTCCTCGACTACGAGATCGGGCTCGAGTGCTCGCGACGCCTTTGGCGGTTCGGCGCGAAGAGCGCGGGCCGCGTCCAGAGCGCGGCGCTGCGGATCGTCGTCGACCGCGAAGCAGCCATCCGCGACTTCAAGGTCGCCGACTTCTGGACGGTGCAGGCCAGCTACGTCGGCGGCTTCATCGCCAGGGTCGCGACCTTCGAGCGACCCGCCGACGAAGAGCTCGACGAAGAAGGCGAAGACGCCGACGCGCGTCCGCGCTTGCGTCCGAAGCGCTTCGCATCGCGCGACGAGGCCGACGCCCTCGTCAACGCCGGTCACAAGGTCCGCCACGCTGTCGAGGATGTGCAGACGAAGCCAGCGTCGAAGAAGCCGCCGGCGCCGTACAAGACCTCGACGTTGCTGGCCGATGCGGCGAAGCGGCTGAAGTGGAAGCCGGAGAAGACGTCGTCGGTCGCGCAGGCGCTCTTCGAGAAGGGTGCGGTGACGTACATCCGCACCGACTCCGTCGCGCTTTCGCAGGAGGCCGTCGACAACGTGCGCGCCTTCCTCGCCGCGCACCATCCGACGGCGTTGCCCGCGGAGCCGCAGCGCCACGCCGACGGCAAAGCTGCGCAAGGAGCGCACGAGGCCATTCGGCCCGTTCACTGCGACGACGCCGCCGTCGTTGCCGAGCTCGACGCCGACCGACGCGCTCTCTACGATCTCATCAAGCGCCGCACCGTGACGTCACAGGCCAAGAGCGCCCAGCTCGAGCGCACCACCATCACCATCGCGCCCGACGGCTGCGCTTGGCGCCTCGTCGCCGCCGGCACCGTCGTCGTCGACGCCGGCTTCCTCGCCCTCGGCGCAGACGGCGAAGGCGACGACGACGACGAAGCACGCCTGCCGAAAGTGACCAAGGGCCAGGCGCTCGCGCTTGAGCAGCTCACGGCGACGGCTGGCAAGACGCAGCCGCCGCCGCGGTTCACGGTCGCGGCGCTCATCACCTACCTCGAGCGCAAGGGCATCGGCCGGCCGTCGACGCTGGCGGGCATCTTCGAGACGCTGACCGAGCGCGACTACATCGCCGAGAAGAAGGGGCGCCTGCACCCGACGGAGCTCGGCTCGCTCGCCGATCGGCTCATGCGCGTCTCGTTCGATGCGCTCACGCAGGAGAAGTTCACCGCCGTCACCGAAGCCTCCCTCGACATGATCGCCGCGGGGCAGCTTCGCCGCGTCGACTTCCTCACGCAGTTTCACGCTGGCTTGCAGAAGATGCTCGCTGCCGCCGACATCCACGTCACCGACTACGCCCAGCGGCACCCCGAGCTCGACCGCGACGCCGTCGTCGACCACGACGTCCCGTGCGCGAAGTGCAGCGCGAAGATGCTGCGTCGCCGCGGCAAGTTCGGCCACTACGCCCAATGCACGTCCGAGAGCTGCGGCGGCCGCGTCTCCCTCGAGCCGCTGAAGACGATGAAGGAGCCCTGCCCCGCGTGCGACGCCTCCGTCGTCGAGCAGCCCTTCGTGAAGGACGGCAAGCGGGCGAAGTTCTACCGCTGCACCAGCTGCGCATGGACGTCGCGCTTCAAGCCCTCGCCGGTCAGCAAGTGGCCGTGCCACGCAGACGCCGCGCACGGTCAGATGCTCGAAATGACCCGCGCCCGCGAAGACAAGTCGACGTACACGTTCTTCAAGTGCCGCGTCTGCGACCTCGTCGCCTGGAGCGGACCGAAGTCGCCGCCCTGCCCCATGTGCAAGGCCGCCGACATGCGCTTGCGTGACGGTGCCCAGGGCCAGTTCTGGAGCTGCGCGCAATGGAAGGCGACCGGGTGCAAGGGAACTGCGCCGTTCGTCGATGAGAAGCCCGCGCGAAAGCGCAAGCGGGCATGACGACCGAAGGGGAACACATGATGAGCCATCGCATTCGCCTCGCCACGTTCTTGATCACGGCTTCAGCCCTCGCCGGCTGTCCGCCGCAGACGGGCGGGGTCGCTCAGGGCTCGATCTCCGGCACCGTGATCAAAGGCCCGGTCACCGGCGCGACCGTCACCGCGTTCGCCGTCGACGACGTCGGCCGCCGCGACAAAGAGCTCGGCACCGCCGAGAGCGCCAGCGACGGCACGTTCACCGTTTCCGTGACCGGGCACTCCGGGCCGACGCTCTTGTGCGCAGCGGCCGGCACCTTCGTCGACGAGGCAACCGGGGGCGTGGTGCAGCTCGGCGAGCAGGGCCTTTGCGCTCTCGTCGACAACCAAGAGCTCGGGGCCAAGACCACCGGCGTCACGCTGACGCCGTGGACCAGCCTGCATGCCGCGTTGACCGGCTGCTACCTCGGCGCCGCGCGTGAGCGCGACTTCGCGACGGCGTCGAGCCGCGCGCAGCTCCGGCTCAACGACTTCCTCGCCGCGGGCGTGCCGGGCTTTCAGTTCCGGACGACGGGAGTGCTCGACCCGACGGCGGGCCTCGCGCCGTCGCTGACGCCAGAGGCGTGGCACGGGTTGCTCATCGCCGGCATCAGCGAGAGCGCGCGCCAGATCTCGATCGCCTCCGACCTCGACGTCGGCGTCCGCGTCACCGGCGCGACGCTGACCACCGAGCTCATCCGCGACGTCGACGACGGCAACTGCGTCTTCGACGGCCTCGCCGCCGGCGGCGCGCAGCTCACCCAGGGCAACATCGCTTTGAGCGCGAATACGTTGCGCGGCGCGCCGCAGGGCCTCGCGCAGTCGTTGAAGCGCTTCGTCGACGGCGAACGCAACGCCAGCGGCATCAGCAGCGCGTCGCTCGAGGGCCTGACCGACGCGCTTTCGACCCACATCAGCGAGATCTTCGGCGGCGGCGCCGAAGGCGACCTCGACGCCCCCGTCGTCACCATCGTCGAGCCCGTCGCCGGCCCGGTCGCGGGTCGGCCTGCCATTACCGTCACGGCGACCGATGCCAGCCCCGTCGCCGACGTTCGCTTCACCGCACCGCAGCAGCTCGTCGGGACCGGCACCAAGACGTGCGACCAGCCGAACAGCTGCCGCCTCGTTGGCGACCTCAACACCGCGCTCTTCGCCGAGGGACCCGTCACCATCACCGCCGAAGCGAGCGACGAGGCCGGGAACACCGACAGCACCTCCGTCACCGTCGTCATCAACAACTCGATCCCGACGATCACCGTCGAGAGCCCCGCCGCCGGCGTCGTGTCCGCGAGCACGCTGCTGCGCGCCTCCACCGACGACGTCGACGGCATCGCCTCGTTCACCGTCGAGGTGCCCGGCGCGACCTTCCTCGCGGCCTGCGCACCGCAGAACGGCGTGACCACCAACTGCGATCAGGAGCCGGACCCCAAGGTCATCGCCATCGGTTGGGACACCACACTCATGCCAGAGGGACCCGTGTCGGTCCGCTTCACGGCGACGGACACCGCCAACAACACCGCCTTCGTCGACGTCGCCGTCGACATCGACAACCTCAACGCCAACAGCAACCCGATCATCGGCGTCACCAGCCCGACCGCTGGCGTCGTCGATGGCGAGCAGGTCATCCGCGCGCAGGCCACCGACTTGAACGGCATCTCCTCGTTCACCGTCGCTGTCCCCGACATCGAATTCGCGCCGGCCTGCTTCGCCGGCGCCGGCCTGACCCGGAACTGCGACCGTGAACCGGACCCCGACATCATCGACATCCTCTGGGACACGACGCTCGCGAACGAAGGGCCCACGCGCATCACGCTGACGGCGACCGACGAGCTGGGCAACGCCACGGTCGTCGACGTCG
>JANNAY010001591.1:0-2537 GCA_031384945.1 Deltaproteobacteria bacterium | reverse complement strand
TGTCGGTGACGGCGGTCAGCGGCGACGACGGCGGCGGGGTCGTCGACGACGTGCCGCCGTCGCGCGAGGGCTACACGGTGCGCGCCGAGCCGCAGGCGCCGCTCGAGGGCGGGTCGCTCGTCGTGCCCTCGCTCGGCTGCCAGCAGAAGGTCGACGACGCCGACGTCGCCGTGGTCGTCCCCCTCGACGCGCCGTCGGTGGAGCTCGTGCGCGCCGTCAGCGCGACGAGCCTGCTTGTCGCGTTCGGCAGCGGTGACGCGGCGGGCACGCCGCTGCCCGACGACGGCGAGGGCGGTGGCGGCGGTGGCGGCGAAGGCAGCGACGGCCCCGGCGGCTTCTACGAAGGAGACACCAGCGGCTTTCGCGGCGTCGACGACGTCGCCGCCTCGTGCGCCGCCAAGGGCGAGCGGGCGGCGCGCGCCTGGCGCGTGCAAGTGCGCCCGCCGTTCGAGGGCTGGAAAGACGCCGTCATCACCGCCTTTCCGTGGATCGACGGCGCCGCCTCGCTCGACGTCGACGCCCACGCCGGCGACCGCCTCGACGACTTCTGCGCCGCCGCCGTCTGCCAACAATTCGCCTACCTCGAGCCCGCCCTCGCCGACACGCGCGCCCGCTGCGCCAACGTCGTCGGCTTCAGAGACGGCGGCGTCGTGCGTCCGCTGTTGCCCTTCGGCAGCTACGAGGTGCGCGTGCTGACCGAGCGCCGCATCGACGACGAGCTGCGGGCGCGGTTTGCCCTGCCGGCGCGCGTGGCCTCGGCGGCGCCCGCCAGCGGCGTGCAGACGTCGCTGCTGCCGAGCACGCTCTTGCCCCTCGTCGACGCCACCGGCGCGCCCCTCGACACCCGCGGACGCGACGTCGAGGCCGTCATCGCCACCGCCGGCGGCCGCTTCGCCCTCATCGCCAGCGATGGCGTCACCGTCGTCGGCGTCGGCGGCGACGTGCTCGCCGGACAAAACAACGGCGAGCTCGCCGCTGGCGCGCCACAAGGCGCCGTGGCCGAAGACGACGCCACCGACGCCAACGTCGACGCCGACTTCAGAGACGACGGCGACGTCGACAGCGCCGCCCTGACCGCCCTGCCCGCCGGCGATTGGTTGCGCGTCGTCAAAGCCGGTGACGACGGCGCTGTCGTCGAGAAGGTCTACGTCGGCGCCTCGGCGCGCGACGGCAGAAACGGACCCGAAGCCGCCGAAGCCGCCCTCGTCGACGACGCCGAAGCCGCGCTGCCGCTGCAGCCGTCGGGCACGACGCTGGGCGCGCTGCGGGCGGTCTCGTACCTCGATCCGGGCGAAAACGACCTCGCTGACGAGGCCGCCAACCCCGACGACGCCTACCTGCTGCTCTACGCGCATGGCTTAGTGCTCGTCGAGAACGGCGTCGCTGGCGCGCTCGCCATGCAAGAGCTCGCTGCCGCGTTCGACGGCACCGGGGCGTTTCAGAGCGACTGGGACGACAGCGACGTCGGCAACGGCTCGGGCGGCGACTGCGCTGGCGTCGTCGGCTTCGACGGCGCCGCCTTCGGTTCGTCAGCCGCGCCCGACGACAGAAACGGCGCAGCCAGAACCGAAGTCGCCGTCTGCTACGACGTCAAAGACGCCACCGACGTCGACGTCGAATTCACCGACGCCGCCGTCGTCAAAGGCGCCGCCGACGTCGTCCACGTCGTCTCTGACGCCAACAACGACCGCGTCGTCGTCGTCGGCAGCGCGGCGCTGCGCGGCTTGAACGGTCCGTTGAAAGACAACCTGCGTGAGGTGTCGGTGGGCCGGGGTCCAGTGGCCGTGACGTCGTCGTTTCAGCTGTCGTGCGACACCGGCGCTCGCCGCGCCGTCGTGCTCGTCGCCAACGCAGGATCCGCCGACGTCAGCGTCGTCAGAGAAGACGAAGACGGCGAATTCAGAGAAGCCGCCGTCGTGTCCCTCGCCGCGGCCCCCAGCGGATTTCTCGACGACAGCGACGGACCCACCTGCGATGAACCCTTCGTCTGGGTCGTCGCCGCCGACGGCCGCCTCTTTCCCATCGACATGGGCCGCGTCGATGTGCCGCTGTGCGGCGGCGCGCCCT
Source organism: Deltaproteobacteria bacterium (assembly GCA_031384945.1). Lineage (GTDB taxonomy): Bacteria > Myxococcota > UBA727 > UBA727 > VGSZ01 > VGSZ01. The sequence continues at coordinate 470 of JANNAY010001591.1, read as the reverse complement.
GCCAGATCTCGTCGCGGGGCCGCGCCCGCTCGGGCGCCGTCGCCCACTTCGACGTCACCCGCGCGATCGTCGCCGGCAGCGGCCTGGTCGCCGAGCTCGGCTTCTTTCGCCCCGCGGCGCTTTCCGGCGGCGCCTTTCTGGGTGGCGACGACGACTTCGAAACCGCCGTCTCGCCCGCCGACGGCGACTGAGCTAACCGCGGCGCATGCGTCTGCGCCTCGGTGACCACGACGTCGATCTCGCTGCTGCGCGCGATCTCAGCTTGCCCATCCGCTTCGATCAGGGCGCGGCCCGGGCGTTCTCGTTGCCACCCTCGACGACAAAGGCCGTCGAGGGCGGTTCGTTTGTCGGCGACACGCGGCGCGGCGGCTCGTGCAATTGCGAGACGCACGTCATCACGCCGCACGGCGATGGCACGCACACCGAGGGTCCGGGCCACATCCTGAAAACACGACGGCCCGTGGTCGTCG
>JANNAY010001574.1:0-6465 GCA_031384945.1 Deltaproteobacteria bacterium | reverse complement strand
GGCGAAACAAGCGCGCGAAGTCGCTGGCGAATTCGGCGGCGAGGGCGCCAGCGACGGCTGCGGCGTCGACGGGGACGCCGGATTTTTCATGGAGCACAAGGTCGGCGAAGTAGACGCGGCGGACGCCGACGAAGCCGCCGTTGCCGGCGTCGAAGACGGCCTCGTCGACGCTGCGCACCGCTGCTGGATTGACCGCGCGCAGCAGCTCTTCATCGATGGCTTCGGCCACGCGCACCAGCGGCGCTGCGCCGTGTCCTTCGAGCGACAGCGCCAGAAACCGCGGCGCGTCGACGACGCCGCTCTCGGGCGCGAGCTTCACGCCGCGGCCGCCGACCATCGCCGCGTCGGGTTCGCCAGGCCGTCGTCGTCGACACACCCGATCGGGAAAGCCCGCCAGCAGCGCGCGCTTCAACGCGGCCCCCGGCGACAGACCGTGCGCAGCACCTCGGCCCGCCGGGGGCGCGAGGCGAATGAGCTCGTTGGCCGACTGGTGCAGCTCGCGCAGGCGCTTGTCGTTCATCGCCTTTTCAAGCAACACCTGAACATCTGAGTCGGTGCGAATTTGCGAACCACGCGGCTGCAGCTGCTGCAGGGCGCGATCGTCTTCTAAGATGGCGACGGCAAAGGCGGCGTCGTCGACGACGTCGAATTCAGCGGCGGCCAACATCACCGCAGCCGCACGCGGCGCCACTGGCAGCCGGGCGATCTGCTCGCCTTTTTTTGTTACTTTGTTGTCGTCATCGAGGGCGCCCAACCGTCGCAGGTGCGCGAGCGCCGGTTCGAGGTTCGGCTTCGGCGGCGGCTCAAAGAAACGAAACGCCCGCGGGTCTTTGCCGGTGAAGAGCGCGACGTCGAGCAGCACGCGCGAGAGCTCGGTGCGGTGAATCTCGGGCGGGTGGCTGACGGGCAACGTCTGCTGCTCTGCCGTCGTCCACAGGCGCAGCGCGCGACCGGGACGCGTGCGGCCGGCGCGACCGGCGCGCTGCTCGGCCGACGCCTGCGAGATGCGAACGAGCTCGAGCCGCTCGCGATCGGAGCGCGGGTCGTAGCGCATCGCCTTCATCCAGCCGCTGTCGACGACGGCGGTGACGCCATCGATGGTGATCGAGGTTTCAGCGACGTTGGTGGCGAGGATGACGCGGCGGTGGTTGGTGCGCTGCAGCGCGCGGTCTTGCTCGGCCGACGACAGCGCGCCGTAGAGGGCGACGACGTCGGGACGTCCGGGAAGAGGGTCGCGCTCGAGCCGCTCTTGCGTGCGGCGGATCTCAGGCGTGCCCGGCAAGAAAACCAACACATCGCCGCCGTCGTCGTCTTTCTGCACCAACAGATTGCGCAAGGCGCCGGCGACGACGTCGTCGAGGAAGCGCTCGCGGCCCTGAGCGTCGAGCTTCTGCTTCTCGCTGTGCTGGATCGTCACGGGATACGGGCGGCCCTGCGAGGTGACGACGGGGCAGCCGTCGAGGAAGGCGGAGACGGCGCCGGCGTCGAGGGTCGCTGACATGACGACGACCTTGAGGTCGTCGCGCACGGCCATGAGCTCTTTCAACAGCGCGAGGCACAGGTCGGTGTGGATCGAGCGCTCGTGAAATTCGTCGAGCACGACGACGGAGACGCCGTCGAGAAAGGCGTCGGAGCCGAAGCGGCGCGTGAGAATGCCCTCGGTGACGACGAGAATCTTCGTGCGCGCCGATTGTTTCTTCTCGAAGCGCACCTGGTAGCCGACGACGTCGCCGACGGCCTCGTCGCGGCTCTTGGCCATGGTGACGGCGGCGGCGCGGGCGGCGATGCGCCGCGGCTCCAGCAGCAGCAGCTGGCCCTCTCCGACGAGGCCGGCGCCGAGCAGGGCGAGGGGCAGTCGGGTGGTCTTGCCCGCCCCCGGCGGCGCTTGCACCACAACGGCGGGACCGCGGCGCAGCGCGGCGACGACGTCGTCGAGGATGGCGTCGATGGGCAGCGCGAGACGGGCGGGCACGCGGCGAACATTGTCTTCAGACACCGAACTGTCGACGGCTGAATCCGGCTCCGACTTCGTGGTAACCAAAGTCACGATGGCCGACGACAAGAAGAAAGCCGGAGGCGGGTTGCTCGGGTGGTTGCGCGGCGACAAGCGCGCCGACGAGACCGGCAAGGTGCCAGTGGTGAAGCTGCCCGCGGCGACGGGCGAGCACTCGGGCATGATCCCCATCGCGCCCGGCCCTGAGGTCGGCGCCAAGAAGCTGCACAGCGAAGTGACGGTCCGTTACAACGACAAGGGCGAGATCGCCCGCGGCGGCATGGGCTCGATCCGCAAGGTCTTCGACGACAACTTGCAGCGCACCGTGGCGATGAAGGTCGCGTTTCCTGAGCACCGCAGCGATCCCAAGATCATGCAGCGCTTCGCCGAAGAAGCGCAGATCATGGGTCAGCTCGAGCACCCGAACATCGTGCCCGTGCATGACTTCGGCGAAGACGACGGCACCAAGTTTTTCACGATGTTGTTTGTCCGCGGCAAGACGCTGACAGACCTGTTGGGTGACAACGGCGCTGTCGACACCCGCGAAGAATACTTTCGCTTTCTCTCGATCTTCTTGCGCGTTCTCGACGCCGTCGCCTTTGCCCACAGCCGCGGCGTCGTGCATCGCGATTTGAAACCCGACAACATCATGGTCGGTAACTTCGGCGAAGTGTATCTGATGGATTGGGGCATCGCGAAGCTCTTGCACCGTACAGGTGGCATGGCGCCGGCGCCTGGTGGTCAGAACAAGACGATGGTGATGTCGGCGATCGGCAAGTCGATCGAAGACATCATCCCGGTGCGTGTGCGCCGAGAAGGCGGCGCGCCCATCAACGACGAGACGGGCCAGATCATCGGCACGTTCTTCTACATGGCGCCCGAGCAGGCGCTGGCGCAGACCGAGCGCATCGATGAGCGCACCGACATCTTCTTGTTGGGTGGCGTGCTCTACGAGATCTTGACGAAGCAGCCGCCCTACATGGGCAGCACCGTCGTCGACGTCGTGCGCCAGGCGCAGGCCTGCCAGATTCTGCGCCCCGAGCTCATCGCCCCCGAAGCCGGCATCCCCAAGATTCTTGCTGACATTTGCATGAAGTGTCTGCAGGCCAATCCAGATGAACGTTATCAGACCGTCATCGAGCTGAAAAAAGACGTCGAGAAGTTCTTGAAGGGCGGCGCTGGACTGCCCACCAAACTGTTCCCCGCGGGGCAGTTGCTGATGGAAGAGGGGCAGCCCGGCGAAGAGGTCTACATCGTTCAGAGGGGCACGGTGCAGGTCTACCAGACCGACCGGGCCAGCGGCCGTCGTCGTGGTCTGGCCACCCTCGGCGCCGGCGCCGTTGTCGGCGAGGCCTCGGTCTTCCGCGCCAGCGTCAGATCCGCCAGCGTCGTCGCCGTCGACGACGTGCAAGCCGTCGTGGTCACCCGCAAGCAGCTCGAGCACGAGCTCGGTTTGAACTCGTGGATTGGCTCGCTGGTGAAGGCCCTCGCCTTCCGATTCTTCACCATCAACGACCGCTTCACCACGGCGGACGAATCAAACAACACGTTGAAGGTGAGCAACTGGGTCCTTCAGTATTTGGTGTTGTACGGCCACACGGGCCCTTCTGGTCGCCGTGAGGTCCAGTGGTCGCACATGCTGCAGGCGTGCATGCACCAGTTCCAGAAGCCCGAGAGTGAGCTCCGCTCGATCCTGCTCGACGGCAAGCAGTTCACCATCGACGAAGCCCGCAACTCGGTGTGGTTCTCAGCGGCGTAGCTCACTCAAAGGAAGCGCTACTCGGGGGCGGCGCGCAGCAGGATCGGCGACTGCAAGATCCCGCGGATCAGGGGCTGCGGCCCGCTCTTGGCGAGCGCGGTGAACTGGTCCCGCTCTGCATCGGTCAAGACCTCGTCCCATGAAAGTCCGGCGAACGATGTGAAGGCGCGCTGCGCCATGCACGCGTCGAAGCCGGGACCACGCTCGACGTAGCCGCGCACCAGGTCGGCAGGACCAACGCCGGTTTCGCCGAAGACGTGCCCGACCTGCTGGGGAATGGGCGCGTTGGCGAACTGCGACGTGCCGTCGATCTCGTAGCCGAAGAGCATGGCCGCCTGGTTGTCCATCCCGAAGTGGCAGAAGTTGCAGCGTGGGTTGGAGCCATGATCGCGATCGACCTGCGAGTGCCCCGGGTTCACGTACTGGCTGAAGTTGTCGATGTTCAGCCTCTCGTCGACGTCGTGGCACAACAGGCGCTGGCTGAGGGCGCGGGCGCGACCGCGCGTCGTGTTGTAGGTGTTCATGTACCCGGGTGACGTGACCATCCCGGCGCGCGGGATGCGCCCGAGCGGCCAGGGAGCGCGTGCAGGTCTGTCCATCGGGACTGCGCGGAGCTGGATGAGTGCGTCGGCTCCTGAGAGCTCGCCGCTGAACAGCTGCCCCTGACCCAGCAGGTAGAAGAGATAGAGGGGCCGCGGCCCGTAGAAGAAGTCGCCGCCGAGGTAGTCGAACCACGAGAGGTTCTGCTGATAGGCGAACAGGCCTCGCTCGACGGTTTCCTGGTTGAAGTCTCTCTCCATCTCGCGGTTTCTGGCGTTGCTCGGATCGCAGTCCGCCGAGGTTGAGCCGGTCGGCTCGCAAGGCATGCACAAGATCTGCTCGGGGCCGCAGCCGCAGCGGGGATCGAGCTCTTGGTTGGCCGTCGCGTTGCACAAGACGCTGCAGCCATCGCCGGTGTCGCCGGGGACGTGGAACAGCGCGCATTCGGCAGCGACGACGGGGTCCTCGACTGGATAGACGACCTCGTCGGACGTCGACGTCGGGCAGATGAGGATGGTCGCACCGTCGTCCAGCCACCACGCTGGTGCGGAGACCGCTTCGGCGAGGGTGCAGTCAGGCTTGTTCGGCAGCCGGTAGACACCAAACTCGTTCTTCACGAGCAAGAACGAATCAAAGGGCGTGAAGCCGACGGTGAGTCCGAAGAAGTCCGCGAAGTAGCGGCGCACGCGGCCTTCGTGTTGAGGCGACGCGAACCACTCGGCAGTGAAGGAGTCGAGCGAGCGCGCGCCAGCCAGAAAGGCCGTCGTCTCCTCGAGCGAGGGAGGCACATCGCGAATGGCCAGCGACAGGTAGCGCAGCGTGCGCCCCGTCGGCGCCGGAAGAGCAGCGACCGGTTCAGCCGCTGGCGCCGTTGCGGGGCACGCCGAGCCGAGCAACAGCGCGATGCCGACGAGCGCAGCGGGGCAGAGTCTTGACGCGTTCGAGCCCATGTTGACCTCAATCCCGTTGACTCAATCCACGGTCGCAAAAAGTCCGTCGAGCCGCACATCGCTGACGGTGCTGGCCACGCCCTCGCCGCTGATGTTGGCCAGGATGGTGGCGATGAGATGGTCGGGCAGCAGCTGCGTCGTGTCGCCGAACGGCACCGCTTCGAAGCCGTTCCAGCCGAGGGCCACGCCGTTGTCGTCGGTGGCTCCGATGACAGCGCCGTCCTCGACGCCGCGCCCCATGAGGATGGCTGAGGCGCTGGGCCAGTGCTCCGTCCCGCCGGTGGCGGCGGTAAAGATCGGCGTGCGGACGAATTCCGACGTGATGTAGAGAGTGGTGGTGTCGGCGAGCTTCAAGCCTGGTGACGAGGGATCATCGGTGGCGAGCAGGTCGCTCACAAGAACATCGAGGGCCCGGGCGAAGCGCTGCATGAGCGGCAGTTGCACCGCGAGTTGGTCGGAGTGCGAATCGAAGGACCCAAAGGTCACCGTCACATAGGGGCTCAGGTTGCTCTTCAGCAGCAAGAACGCGGCAGCAAGGGTCTCTTCAGGTCCTGCGACAAAGCCCTCGGCCCCGTAGCGCGCCTTGTCGTCGGGAGACAGCGCGAGCGCGCCGCCGAGCTTCTTGGCGTAGATCTCTTCAATCTTCGCCGCCGAGCCCCGCCATCCGGCCAGGCCCTGTTGGTGCGTCGCCGGCAAGCGGTCGACGACAAGATCGTCGAGGCCGTCGATCAGCCCGTGCGCGTCGGAAACCAGCTGCTCGAACGCGAGCGCGCGGGCGGGGTCGTCGGGGTTGTCGAAGGGGTTCGGAAAGGCGCCGCCCGGGCCGATGGCAGACGCCACTGGTCCAGTCACCATCACGTTGAGGGCATCGCTCGAAAAAGCGTGCAACGGGGGTGAGGTGAAGCGTGTCTCGCCGAGCGGCGCCGCGGTGCCGACGACGATGTGGGAGGGAAAACTTTGGGTCGCTTCGCCGAGGACCGCGGGGATGGCGGGGTAGTCACGGCTGTTGCTGAGACTGAGGATGCCCGAGCTCATGTACTGGGCCGCGAAGTCGTGGCCCGAGACCTCCATGAACATGCCGTTGACGAACGCGGTGGGGAGGCGCGCGAAGGGGCCAACGCGGTCGGGGACGATGAGCCCCGGCCCGACCACCAGGCTCGGCTTGCCGTCGACGACCTGCGTGGGGCACAGGGCGGACTGGTAGGCGTCGTCGTAGCCGGCGG
>JANNAY010001558.1:0-5082 GCA_031384945.1 Deltaproteobacteria bacterium | reverse complement strand
CCACGCGTCGATGCCGCCTTCGACGTTGCTGACGTCGGTGAAGCCGCGGCCCAACCAATGCTCAGCAGCGGCCTGCGAGCGACCGCCGTGGTGGCAGTGAAAGTAGAGCGGCGTGTTCTTCGGCAGGGCTTCGATGGTGGCTCTGACGACGTCGTCGACGAGGACGGCGCCGTCGATGTGGGCTTTGTCGTGCTCGCCTTTGGTGCGCACGTCGAAGAGCTGAAACGGCGCGCCGTTCTTCTTGGCGTCGTCGAGGCGGGCCTTGAGGTCTTTGACCTTCACCTGGCGCACGCGCGCCGGCTCGTTGGGGTTGGTCATCTTGAAGCCGCTCTGCGGAGCGTCGACGAAGTCGATGGTGAGGCCGTCGGCGCGCTTGGCCGAGGCAGCGTCGACGCGGATCTCGAAGCCCTGTGACGACGTCTTGAGGTCGCCGGCGAGCTCGGGACCGAACGAGAGACCGTGTTGAAACCGCCCGTTGACCGACACGCGCAAAAACTGGCGATCGGCGGGCTCGCTCTTCTGGTGCGCCGACAACGCCGCCGCCGCCTTCTCGGTCAGCGTCACGGTGATCGGCTGCGCGGGCTTCTGCTCGACGCCCAGCAGCTTGGCCAGCTCGCCCGAGTTGCTCATGTCGCGGGTGATGTCGGCGCCGCCGACGAATTCGCCGCCGACGTAGAGCTGCGGGATGGTGGCCCACTCAGAGAACACCTTGATGCCTTCGCGCACGTCGGGGTCGGCGAGCACGTCGACGGTGGCGTAGTCGTCGACGAGGCCGTCGAGGATCTCGATCACGCTGGCCGAGAAGCCGCAGCGCGGCTGATCGCGCGTGCCCTTCATGAACAGCACGACCTTGTTGCTCGCGACCAGTTGTTCGATTTTGGATTTGACAGCGGGTGAGAGGTCCATGTTTCGTCTCCGACGGCAGCAAACTTTGTAGCGCCCTGCATATCGACGAACATCGTCGCCGTCATGGGGGAGCTGCCTGTCCTGTCCGAAGCCGGCGTCGTGCGCTTCTCGAGCCGAGAAGAGCTCGCGTCGTCGTGGGACAAGACCCTCGGCCGCGGCGTTCTGATCGTTCGGCCCGAGGGGTCCCTCGCGGCGCTGCAGCAGCTCGACGTCGCCGTCGAAGGCCTCGACGCCCCGCTGCGCCTGCAGGTCGAGGTCGTGCACCTCGAGCCCGGCGTGCGCGCCATGTTGCGGCTGTTGGCGGGTCCGCAGGCGAAGCCGTCGTGGTCGTCGACGCCGCTGCCGTTGCCGCCGACGCCGCCGTTGCCGAAGACGCCGACGTCTGAGCTGCCGGCGCCGCTGCAGCTGCCGCAGACGTCGACGCCGCTGCCGGTGATGATGCCGGCGCCGTCGGCGAGGTCGCCAGCGGTGGCGACGTCGGTGACCCTGCCGTCGAATCCGACGATTCCCGGCACCGTGCACACGCCGGCCAACCCGTTCGCCATCCCCCGCCTCGTCGACGCCGGCGAGACGACCGAGGTGCCGCGGGCGTCGTCGCAGACGTTTCTGAAGCCCATGAGCCCGCCGTCGCCGTCGCGGTCGTTCGGTGCTGCGTCGGCGGCGCTGTCGGGTGGGGCGCAGACAGCGGCGTCGTCGACCGGCGTCATCGACGTCGGACCCCTCGTTGGCGCGCCCGCCGCCGTCGCCAGCACGCTGCCGCCCTACTTCGGCGGCGATGTGTTGCGCTTTCACACCGTCAACGACCTGCGCGGCGGGCGCGGCGATCTGATGAGCCTCGGGGCTGTGCTCGCCGTGTGCGACGAGCGAGCGCCGGCCCATCCTGTCGAGGTGCGCATCGCCGTCGGCAGCCAAGAGTCGCGCTCGCGCTTGCGCTGCATGCTGTCGGCGGCGCAGCCGGGCACCGTCGTGCTGCAGGTCGAAGACAAGCTGAAGATCGCGCAGGTGTTCGACGAGCTCGACCCGCCGGTGACCGGCGACGTGCGCACGCCAGCTGAGGGATCGCGGGCCGTCGGCAAGGCGCTGACACTGCCGACGAAGGGCCGGCTGTGGAACCCGATGACGCCGAAAGAGCTGATGAAGATCGCGGCGCACCGGCCGGTGCTCGACGACGATCTGGCGCGTCCGTCGGTGCCGCTGCTGCTGCGCTGGCTGCGCACCACGCGGGGCGTGCTGCGCGTCGAGCTGTCGACGGCCGGGCAGCCCGTGCACTCGCTCATCGTCGTCGACGGCCGCGAGGTGCGCTCGCCGGTGTCGCTGCAGACCCTCGGTCGCGCGGTCGGCGCCGGCGTCTATGACTACGTCGTCACCGAGATCCCCAAGGCGCCGCAGCTGTCGCACACCGGACGCACGCTGCACCTCATCGTCGAAGCGCTGCGCGCGCTCATCTCGGCGCACGAGCCTGAGGCGCTGGCGCTGGCGTTCCCCCACACGAAAGAGACGCGGCTGGTGCGCGCCGTCTCGTCCGTCGTCGACGCCCTCGGCTTCTCCGGTCCGCATGCGCGCTTGATCAAGAGCTCGCTGTCCGGCGACGACGTCATCGAGAACGTCGTCAGAGGCGCGGCCGGCGCCCGCGTCGCCTGGGACGTGCTGATCGTGCTCGAGCTCTTCGGCGGCCTCTCGTTCGTCGTTGGCGAGCCGCGGCGCCCGACGCCAACGTCGATGTCCGGCGTCGGCGCGATGATGAACGAGGTGAACCCGCTGGCGCTGCTCGCCAAAGATCACTTCGCCGTGCTCGGCCTGCACTGGTCGTCGTCACCGACCGAGATCGGTCCGGCGTTTCAGCGCACGCGCGCCGACCACCAGCCGGGTGCTCTGAAGCGTCCGGCGTCGGCGAGCGACGCCGAGCAGCTGCTGCGCCGCATCGACGAGGCCTACCTCGTCTTGAACGACGTCGAGGCCCGCCGCGCCTACCGCCGCGCCACCTTCAACATGGTGTGGCCGCACCAGGCGCAGATCATGGTCGCGCAGGCCAAGCTCGCCCTCTACCGAAAAGACCTGCTCGAGGCCCGCAACCTGCTGCTGGCCGCGCAAGACGTGTCGCCGTCGACCGAGGCCGCCGAGCTGCTCGCGCTGCTCAACAGCCCAAAGAAGTCCTGACCCTCGACGCGATCAGCGCAACCGTTCGATGACGTCGGCAGCGGCGCCGGCGCCGTCGTTGGCGCTGATGACGTCGCCGAGGGCTTTGGCGGTGGCTCTCACGCCGCGGTCGTCGACGACGGCGAGGGCGCTGGCGAGGGCGCCTCCGTCGAAGGCGCGGGGCAGGGGCGCGCTGGCCACGCCGAGTTCTCGCAACCGCCGCGCCCACGTCGGCTGATCAAAGGCGTGCGGCACGGGCACCTGCGGCACACCAGCGCGCGCCGCTGCCGCCGTCGTGCCCGCGCCGCAGTGGTGCACGACGGCCGCGCAGCGGGGAAACAGGCGCGCATGCGAGAGCGGCCCGACGCGCTGGATCGACTTCGGCAGCACGACGTCGCCGAGGCCGGCCCACCCCGACGAGATGAGCCCGCGTTTGCCGGCCCGCTGCAGCCCATCGACGATCGCCCGCGTGCGCGCCGCAGGGTCTTTCACCGGCATCGAACCGAAGCCGACGTAGACGGGGGCGTCGCCGTCGTCGAGAAAGGCGTCGACCGCGGCGTCAAAGGCGCTGCCGTCGTCGTAGAACCAGAAGCCGGTCTGGTGCGCCTGCACCCGCCAATCGCCGGGCATGACGTCGACAGCAGCGTCGACGGCGTAGAGGGCGGCGCTGCCGTAGACGGCGTCTTCGTAGCTGTCGACGGCCTTGAGCCCATGTTGTTTGCGCAGCGGGTTCAACACCTTCGTCAGCACGCGCGCCAGCACGGTGTTGCCGACGATGTGGCTCAGCGCGTTCAACCAGCGGCGACTGGGACCGACGCCCGCCAACAAGAACGGCGCTGACGACGTCGGAAACGACCCCGGCGCGAACGTCGCCCAGTGAAAGCGCGCGCCGGTGATGGCCGCGACGCTGGGGCCGGTGAAGCAGGCGGCGCCGCCGACGACGACGTCAGCGCCGTTGGCAGCGGCCAACACGTGCTGCAGCTGTTCGGCGGCGAGGTCGCGGGCGAGCTCGACGAACTTGATGGGGTTGAAGACCTGCTCGCCGTGCTGTTGCACCAGCTCTTCCATGCTCGTGCCCATGGAGTGAAAGCGCAGGCCGGCGCGGGCGACGTCGTGGCCGCGGGCCACGAGGGCGCGGGCGAGTCCCAAGAGGGGCTGGATGTCGCCGCGCGAGCCCACGCCGCAGAGAACGATCTTCATCGGCGGCGATGCTGTCACCGGCGTGGCGGTCAGCCAGAAACGCGCAGATCGCGGTCGTGCACTGGCGCTGTGCGTGGCGTCACGACAGACTCACACCGTGACCCTGTCCGGCGAGGACCAGCGCCTCCACCCCCGATTCCGACTGTCGCTGACCGTCGTCATTGACCTGCCAACCGGTGAGGTGCGCACCACCACGGTCGGCGTGTCACGCACCGGCCTGTCGCTGCGCCTGTCGCCGCAGCCCGCGCTCGACGAATCGCTGCGGTTGAGCATCCAGCTGCCCAACGGCCGCACGCTGCTCGGCCGCGGACGCTGCCGCGCCCACATGCCCGGCGCCCTCGTCGGCCTCAGCCTCGAGCTCGACGGCAAGAACCAGGTGCTGTGGGACTCTTTCGTCGACGAAGAAGAGTCGACGGGCTCGCTCTGGCGCATGATCGGGCGCATCGCCAACGCCCCCGACGACGCCTTTGCGCCGCGCGGCATCACCGAAAAAGATCAAGGCGCGCAGCTGCGCTTTCACACCGTGGGCGAAAACGGCCTCGCCTACCGCTTGGCGTTTTCGAAGCACGGCAGTGACCCCGCCGACGAGAGCGACCTGTGCGTGCGCTTGCCCGGCTTTCGCGAGCCCGCGCGCCGCCTCGTTCGCCGCGTGCTGCGCGAAGACATGTTGCTGCGCATGGACGAAGCCGCCGGCACCCCGGTCATCAAAGCCCGCATCGTCGAGCTCAACCGGGGCGGCTGGGCGTACGTGCAGGGCGGCGACGACGCCCCCGTCGGCCTCGTCTCGCTCGGCGTCGGCGAGCTGCTGCAGATCGAGCGCGATGGGCAGAGCGTCTTTCC
>JANNAY010001557.1:0-16394 GCA_031384945.1 Deltaproteobacteria bacterium | reverse complement strand
GATCATCGGCAGCGTGATGGCGCGGCTGATGGCCCGCGATCGCGAAGACCGCTACCAGACGACCCACGAGGTCAAAGCCGCCCTGCGGCCGCTGCTCGACCTCGTCGACCAAGTTTGGCCCACCGTGATCAAAGACGCGTTGGTCGAGCCGATTCGCGTTCGCGAAGAGCTCTACCTGCAGCAAGCGCGCTGTGAGCAGGCGCGGGCCCGCGAGTGCATGCGCACCAAGCCCGTCAGAAAGCTGGAAGCAGCGTGGGCGCTGCGCCGCTCGCTCGAGCTCGACCGCGGCGACCAACGTGCGCTGACCTTGCTGCGCAGGCTCTGCCAGCAAGAGGGTTACAGCTTCGATTTGCCCGCTGACGAAGGCCTGCGCATCGCGGTGTCGTCGTTGAAGGGCCGCGACAAAGAGAACCCCGTCATCTTGCGCAAGCTGGCGCTCGGCTGCGTCGAGCAGGGCGCCATCGAGCACGCCGTGCGCCTGTTGCGCCTCACGGTGCAGGCCAGCGACATGGGCGACTCGATCGTCGAGAGCAAGCTGGCCAGCATCGTCGGCGACGATCCGGTTACGCCCTTTCGCTACCTCAGCGCCGTCGGCAAGGGCGGCGGGCTCATCATCGACAAGAACCCCAGCGTGGCCATCCAGGCCATCAAGCTGCCGGCGAAGTCTCCGTCGCTGTTGCCGTCGTCGTCGTCGTCGGCTCCAGGCGCGGGCACTGGCGGCTTCGATCAGATGGCGCCCACCGCCACCGCGTTTGAAGCCCTCGCCAGCGAGAACGTCGGACCGCGCATGGTCCCCTTCGACCAGGTGCCCGACCGCTCGACCGCCATGGCCGTCGCCAACCTCGTCGAAGCGCCGGCGCCGCGGCCGCTGCATGGATCAGGCGGGTCGACGACGTCGATGCAGGCGGCGCAGGCGCAGGCGAAGAAGACCTCGCCGCTGTTGATCGCCGCCGGTGTCGTCGCCGTCGTCGTCATCGCCGTCGCCGCTGGACGCCTCAGCGCCCCCGGCGGTGGCGGCGACAAGCCCCGCGTCGTGGTGCAAGACGACCAGCGGCAGAGAGACCAGCTCGCCAAGGCGCAAAAAGCATTTACGGGCGGCGACCTCGGCAAGGCCCTCGACGAGGTCGGCGTCGCCATCGCCATCGACAAGACCACCGGCGTCGCCGCAGAAGCCTTCTTGCTGCAGGGCAAGGTGCAGCAGGGCATCGGCAACCTCAGCGACGCCCGCAGCGCCTACGAGACGGCGATGACGCACCCGCAGGCGACGTCGAAGGTGAAGCAAGAGGCTTCGGGACTTCGGTTTCTGTTGCCCTGAGCCGCTGCACGAGCCCCGCGCTGCGGGAGTGCCACGGAGCGGTTCAACGGTGTGGGTCGGTGCCGATGTCGAGTTCGGCGCCGTCATCGGGGGCGTCGTCGAGGGCGCCGTCGTCGAGGGCGGCGAGTTCGCGTTCGCGGTCGTCTTGGGCGCCGTCTCTGTCGGCATCTCTCTCGGCGTCTCTCTCGGCGTCTCGCTCGGCGTCTCTCTCGGCGTCTCTCTCGGCGTTGTCTGTGTCGGTGCCGTGGCGTTCTTCGCCGTCGCGGCCGCGGTCGGTGGCGTCGATGTGGGCGGCGCCAAAGACGAAAGCGGCGAAGACAGCGTAGGCGGCGGCGAGAAAGCGCACGACTCGCTGATCGGCACGGATCCGCCGAAGTTGAAGCCGTGGCTGCCTACGACGTCCACCGCACCACCCGCACGCGCGCTGGCACGGCGGACGTCACCGGCCGGGCGCGCGTGATCGCCAGCAGCAAGAGGCCGATGAGGGCGAGCGACGGCATGCTGGTGCTCTGCGCGCAGCCGCCGCCATCGACGACGGGGATGTCGAGCACGACGACGCTGTCGGCGTCGCTGCAGCCGAAGGGGACGCAGATGTCGTTGGCGTCGATGACGCCGTTGCCGTTTGTGTCGTCGTCGCCTTCGTCGAAGTCGCGGACGCCATCGCCATCGCTGTCGGCGTCGAATTCGTCGGTGCCGCGGCCGCGTTCGAGGCCGTTGTCGACGCCGTCGCCGTCCTGGTCGCAGCGCGAAGAGCCGCGGTCGGGGACGCAGGCGTCTTCGTCGTCGTCGTCGTCGCCGTCGACGACGCCGTCCCAATCGCCGTCGACGAAGAGGTCGACGACGTCGGCGCCGGCCCACGCCGTACCCGCCAGCAGGGCACAGGACCAGACGGTGGTGGAGGCGAGGGTGAGGTCAAGCAGGCGCATGGAACTGGCTACGGGCCGTGCTGCCAAGACTTGAGCGCGCGCGCTATGAGCGGGGCATGGCGAGCTTTGATTTCACGACGCTGTTCCCCCTCTCTGACCACGACGACACGCCCTACAAAAAGATCAGCGGCGACGGCGTGGCGACTTTCACGGCGTCGACGAAGAAGCACGGGTCGCAGACCTTTCTCGAGGTCGATCCGGCGGCGCTGACGTTGCTGACGTCGGCGGCCATCAAAGACATCTCGCACCTGCTGCGCCCCGGCCACCTCGCGCAGCTCAAGAAGATCCTCGACGACAAAGAGGCGTCGCCCAACGACAAGTTCGTCGCCCTCGACCTGTTGAAGAACGCCAACATCGCCGCCGCCGGTGTCTTGCCCGGTTGTCAAGACACTGGAACGGCGATCGTGATGGGTAAAAAAGGACAGTACGTCTACACCGGCGGCGGTGACGAAGAAGCCATCGCTCGCGGCATCTACGACACGTACCAGACATCGAACTTGCGGTACTCGCAGCTGGCGCCGCTGACGATGTACGAAGAGAAGAACACCGGCACCAACTTGCCCGCGCAGATCGACATCTTCGCCACCGACGACGACGAGTATCACCTGCTCTTCATGACCAAGGGCGGTGGATCAGCCAATAAATCGCTGCTTTTTCAAGAGACCAAAGCGGTCTTGAATGAGCCGGCGTTGCTCAAATTCTTAGAGGCCAAGATCAAGAGCCTCGGCACCGCGGCCTGTCCGCCGTACCACCTGGCCGTCGTCATCGGCGGCACGTCGGCCGAGTCGGCGCTGAAGACGGCGAAGTTGGCGTCGGCGCGGGCGCTCGATTCGCTGCCCCAGCAGGGCTCGAAGCTCGGCCACGCCTTTCGCGACCTCGACCTCGAGCAGAAGGTGCTGACGCTGTCGCAGAAGACCGGCATCGGCGCCCAGTTCGGCGGCAAATACTTCTGCCACGACGTGCGCGTGATTCGTCTGCCGCGCCACGGCGCCAGCTGCCCCATCGCCATCGCCGTCTCGTGCTCCGCCGACCGGCAGGCGTGGGGCAAGGTCACCAAAGACGGCGTGTTTCTCGAGCAGCTCGAGACCGACCCGGCCAAGTACCTGCCCGACGTCAAAGACGCCGACCTCGGCGGCGACGTCGTCACCATCGACCTCACCCGTCCGATGTCAGAGATCCGCGCGATCTTGTCGAAGCTGCCGATCAAGACGCGGCTGTCGTTGACGGGTCCGCTCGTCGTCGCCCGCGACATCGCCCACGCGAAAATTCAAGAGCGCCTCGACGAGGGCCGCGGCCTGCCGCAATACCTGAAAGACCACGCGGTCTATTACGCCGGCCCCGCCAAGACCCCCGAGGGCATGGCCTCCGGCTCCTTCGGCCCGACGACGGCCGGGCGCATGGACAGCTACGTCGACGCCTTTCAGGCCGCCGGCGGCTCGATGGTGATGCTGGCCAAGGGCAACCGCTCGGCGGCGGTCACCGCGGCCTGCCAGAAGCACGGCGGCTTCTACCTCGGCAGCATCGGCGGTCCCGCCGCGCGGCTCGCACAAGATTGCATCAAGAAGGTCGAGGTTTTGGAATACGCTGAACTGGGCATGGAAGCCGTGTGGAAGATCGACGTCAAAGACTTCCCCGCCTTCGTCGTCGTCGACGACAAGGGCAACGACTTCTTCGCCGCCACCATCGGCAGCGGCGAACAAAAAGGCCTCAAGATCACGTCCTGATACATACGAGGTACGTCGTCGGTCGTGCGCACGTCCGCAACGCACCGGGTGGCGCGGAGGGAGGGGCGGGGCTTGCCCCCGCCCTCTTCTGCGCGCGCCACGACGTCGGTGATGGTCACGTCGTGGGGCCCCGTCGTGGCCGCGCGTCGTCGTGCCCGCATCGTCGTGCGACAACGCGAAAAGGGCGGGGGCAAGCCCCGCCCCTTCGATGTGCCGGAGCCACGACGTCGGCGATCTTCCGCGACAACGCGAAAAGGGCGGGGGCAAGCCCCGCCCCTCCCTCCGCGTGATCCGTGTGGGCGTCAGGCCTCTTCGGCGTCGCCTTCCAAATCCAACACGGGGATGTCGTCTTCTTCGTCGCCGACGGGGACGATGATCTCGCCGTCTTCGCCTTCGATGACGACGACCTTGCCCTCGAGCTCGAGGTACTTGGCGCGCTTCTTCTGAATGTTCGTCACGATCTTGTTCACGGTGACGATGTCGCCGGAATAGACGCGGTCGACGAGCTTGGTGTCGGCGAGCAGGTGCAACGCCTCGTCAATCGCCTGCGCCGACGTCGACGACACGCGGTTGGGAAACAACGCCTCCCACACGCCGTACTTCGAGAGCGGCTTCATGTGGCTCTCGAGAAAGCGCCGGTAGTCAGAACCCGGGCGCAGGTCGAGGCGCTTCGAGCCCCGGCCTTTTTGGGTGCGGTACGTCTCGTAATAGAGCTCACACAGACTGTCGGCGGCCTCTTGGCGCCAGTCGTCGCCGTCGTCGCCACCCTTGGCCCGCTCGCGGGCGTCTTCTTCCAGGAGCCTCTTCCAATCGACCATCTCTCTCGTTCCTCTCTTCCCCTCTGGTGGAAGAGCAATCTCTTGTCCCGCGGTCACACTTGTTCGGCACAAACCCGACCCGAGTTGCGCGGGAACCTATCGCAAGACCGGTCCTCGTGCAGGTTCGTCTGCGTGGCAACGACTTTCTCGACGTCAGCTGAAGCCCGACCCCTCGGCTGATCCCTGTCTGCGGCAAGTCCCCTCGCCCCCTCGGCCAACGCCCGCTGATCAGTCCTCGACGCCGGGGCAGTCGCCGCTGCTGTCGTTGGCGCAGAAGAAGTCGCAGACGCCGTCGTCGAACCACGGGCAGGGATCGACGAGCTGGCCGCCGTTGTTGCCGTATTTGGCGACGCCCTCGACGGTCTGTTCGTCGAAGAAGGCGATGGCGTCGTCGTTGCTGAGGCTGGCGTTGTCGCTGATGACGGCTGCGCCGAGCACGAGGTCGGTGTCGCCGAGGTCGTCGAGATCGTCGTTGGCGCTGATGGTCAGCGCGCCGATGCGCTCGAGGCTGCGCGGCCACGGGATCACCCGCAGGTCGGTTTGCGCGATGGTGACGACGTCGATGGTGGGGCTGGCCGGCAACGCGCAGACGAGGTCGTAGGTCTGCGGCCCGGTGAGCGTGAGCGCGCCGAGGGCGGTGACGCCGTCGAGGGCGCCGACGTCGCGCAAGTCGGTGTTGTCGCGCAGCTCGAGCACACCGAGGGTGACGAGGTCGTCGAGGCCGCCGAGCCCTTGCAGCTTGCTGTCGAAGACGCGCAGCGATCCGAGGGTGGTGAGGCCGGCAAAGGCGCGCAGGTCGGTGAACGGCGGCGGTCGCACGAGGTCGAGCCCGGCCAGCGCGGTGACGGCGGGCAGGGTCAAAACGTCGAAGTCGGCGACGTCGATGAGCTTCAACGTCGGCGCCGCCGCGATCAACGCCGTCGACAGCCCCGGGACAGCCTTCACCGGCCCATCTTCCAATTCGATCTCGCCCACCGACGTCAGCGCGCCGAAGCCGCCGACGCAGACGAGGCTGCCGTCGTGGCCGAAGCGGACGCCCGAGAAGTCGCGGATGTCGCCGTCGCCGCCGATGGAGCCGAGGCCGTCGAAGCCGTCGACGACGACGAGGTTGTCGTTGAAGCCGACGTCGACGTCGCCGCCCACGTCGATGAGGCTGTCGGGTCCGCGCAGGTGCTGCAGCGCAGGCAGCTGCCGCAGCTCGAGGTCGACGCCGACGTGCTGCAACGACGACAGCCCCGACAGCGACGCCAGCGCCGGCAACCCGCTGATGGTCAACGTGCCGGTCACCGTGCGCAGCCCCTCGAGTCCGGCAAGGTCGACGACGACGAATTGGTCGGACGCGTCTTCGCCACCGCCGAGGGTGAGGCTGCCGTTCACCGTCGTCAGACTCTCCAACGGATCGAGCGAGCAGACGGCGCCGCCGACGACGAGGTCGCCGTCGATGGCCGTGCAGCCGCGCCAGGCCTCGAGCGCGCCCTGCGTCGACGCCGTGCCGCCGGGACCGGTGCCGCCGGCGGGGCAGAAGGGCCCAAAGACGGCGCCGTCGGCGACACAGAGGGGCGGCGGTGGCGCTGGCGCGAGGTCGGCGACGTCGACGAGGCCGCTGCAGTCGTCGACGATGGCGCGGCTGGGCGCGGGCGGTCGCACGCTGGGTGTGCAGGCACCGGGCGGCGCTGACGTCGGCGGCGCGGCGCAGGAGGTGACGACGACAGCGACGGCGACGACGCCGACGATGAAGGCGCTGCGGCAGGCGCGGCGAGAGATGTGGTTCCCCATGGGCGCAGCGTACCCCGCGTTCGTCCGTGCGCCCGCCGTTGAGGGGTTGCCGTCGGCGCTTTCGTCGACGACGGTCCCCGGCATATGGCCCGCGCCTTTCACGACGAAGCTGAGAACGTAAAAGACCTCGACCGCATCAACGTCGACGAGAACGGGCGCTTCGTCGAGAACCCCGCCGAGCGGCAGCCGCGCGGCGACAAGAAGCGCAAGGCGACGCAGCTCGAGAAGCTCGGCGAGGCGCTGGTGAGGCTGAAGCCCGGACAGCTGGCGCGGGTGCCGATGCCCGACGACCTCCGCTCTGCCGTCGTCGAGGCGCAGCGCATCCTCGAGAAGGGGGCCCATGGCGGGTACCGCCGGCAGATCCAGCTGATCGGCAAGATCATGCGCACCATCGACGCCGTTCCCGTCGCCGCCGCCTACGAAGAGCTGCTCAAAGAGGGCACGATGGCGTCGCCGGCCTACCAAAAGGCCGAGCACTGGCGCACCCGCCTGATCGCCGACGGCGACGCCGCCATCGCCGACCTCGTCAAAGACGCCGCCGACGTCGACCGCACTGCGCTGCGCCAGCTCGTGCGCGCCGCGCAGTCCGAGATCGCCAAGCAGAAGACGTCGCCGCAGACGCCGTCTTCGAACCAGAAGAAGCTCTTTCGCTTGCTGCGCCTCCTCTTCGAGCCGGGGTTGTCGGCCGAGGGCGCGTCGGGCGCGTCGGGCTCGGTGGAGTCTGCTGAGGGCCCTGCGCTTGATTCTGACGAGGACACCGGAGAGAGTCCCGCCCAATGACGAACTCAGGTGACGTCGACGCCCTCGTGGACCAAATCGCCGCCCGCGTGGCCGCCCAGCTCGGCGTGACCCTCGGCGGGGCTCCTGCTCGGCGTCACGGCGGGGCTTCATCGGCAGCCAACGCCGGCACCGATCCGAACGCGCCCTGCGATGCGACCGACGCCACCTGCACGGGCTGTGGCTACTGCACGACGCGCAAAGAAGGCGTCGTCGACACCCTCGTCAGCATCGGCGCCACCCGCTTCGGCAGCGCCGCCGGCGGCAACCGCCCCAAAGACGACCTCGCCGGCATGATCGACCACACGATCTTGAAGCCCGAGGCGACGAAGGCCGAGCTCGAGAAGGTCTGCGAAGAGGCCCGCAAGTGGCACTTCGCGACCGTGTGCGTGAACGCGTCGAACATCCCGCTCGTGGCCAAGCTGCTCGCCGGCAGCGGCGTGAAGCCCATCGCCGTCGTCGGCTTTCCGCTGGGCGCCATGACGCCGACCGCCAAGGCGTTCGAGGCCAAAGAAGCCGTCAGAAACGGCGCCCGAGAGATCGACATGGTCATCAACATCGGCGCGCTGAAGTCGAAAGACTACGCCACCGTCTTTGACGACATCTGCCGCGTCGTCAGCGCTTCGCGCCCGTATGGCGTGAAGGTCATCCTCGAGACCGCCGGCCTCACCAACGACGAGAAGATCATCGGCTGCTCGTTGTCGAAGGCCGCCGGCGCCGCCTTCGTGAAGACCGCCACCGGCTTTGGTCCTGGCGGTGCGACGGTCGAAGACATCCAGCTGATGCGTCGCATTGTTGGCAACGATGTCGGCGTCAAAGCATCCGGCGGCGTCCGCAGCACCGAAGACGCGTTGAAGATGCAGGCCGCGGGTGCTGACCGCATCGGCGCTTCTGCGTCGGTGGCCATCGTCACCGGTGGCAAGAGCGACGCGAAGTACTGACGGCCCCCGTCGCGCTGCGTTGCTCACGCGCCGCGGCCCCAGTAGCCCGCTGCGCGCTCACGATGGGTCACATCGCGCGAGGCACAAGAAACACATTGCGTTGCCCGCGCTCAAGGGTTGGGCCTCGTGGAATTTGGCTTTGCCCCCGCGCAGCGGGGGTGCTGGGGGCTCTGCGGCGCGAGCAAAGCAAGGCGACGACGTGGTTCCGCGTGGCGCGCGCGATGTGACCAACCGTGAGCAGCGGGGATACTGGGGCTCTGCGGCAGGGCGTGGACGGGCGCCCCACTGCGGTCGTCGTGCGCGCCCGCGCGCACCTCGTCGTCTTCGTCGGCGCGTCCGGCTGCGGCGCTGCGCGTGCACGCTTCTTGAGCTGCAGCCCGTCATGGATGGAACCACCTCTCGCCCGGGCCTGCGCGACGTCGTGCACGCGCTCACCCGCTTGCACAAAGACCGCCTGACGCCCGGACTGCCCACCGGCTCGCACCGCACCGGCGCCGCCGAGTTGCACGGGCTGGAGCAGCTTGAGCAGCAATTTCTCGACGACGAACGCGCCTGCGTCATCGGCGCCGCCGCCACCGCCCCCGACGACGCCGACGCCTTTTGCGCCTGGTTCGACCGGCTGCGCGAGCGGGGACCGGGGCAGGGCAACTCGTTCTGGCCGTGGCTGGCGACGTCGGCGACGGCGGCGCAGCTGCGCTGGGTCTTGCAGCAAGAGCGCGTGGTCGAGGCCGGCTTCGACGACGTCGTCGCGCTGACGTCGGTGCGCATGCCGCTGGTCGCCAAGCTCGAGATGGCGCGCAACCACTGGGACGAGCTGGGGCGCGGTCGCATGGCGACGGTGCACGCGCCGTTTTTGCGCGAGCTCGAGGTCGCCTTCGGCGTCGACGACGACGACGGCGCGGTCGTCGAAGAGGCCGGCGCGCTGCCGGCGCTGATGCTCTCGCTCGCGAGCAACCACCGGCGCTTCGCGTTTCACGCCATCGGCGCCATCGGCGTCGTCGAGCTGACGCAGCCGGCGCGGGCCCGCGCCATCAACGCCGCGCTCGAGCGGCTCTCTGTGTCGGGAAAAGACCGGCGCTACTACGCGATCCACGCGACGCTCGGGGTGGCCCACGCCGCGTCGTGGAGCCGCGAAGTGCTGCGTCCGCTCGTCGCAGGTGATGCGCGGCGGGCCCGCGCCATCGCCGAGGGCGCGTTGATGCGGCTGCGCGGCGGCTCGCGCTGCGTCAACCGCTACCGCCGCGTGCTCGGGCTGAACCGCGTCGAGAGCCAGCTCGACGTCGACGTCAGCGTCACAACGTGAGCAGCAGCGGTCGGTCTTCGATCGCACAGCGCTCTCAGAGCGCGCGCGGCCGCGAGGCGCCGAGCAGCTGAGCGACCACGTCGAGCTGGTCGTAGTGCTCGTGCCACTCGGCGATCTTGTTGCCGTCGAAGCGCACAAAGGCTGTCCATGTCTGCGAGAATCGCGCGCCCGTCGGCAGCGTCGCCGTCGACGTCAACGTCGTCGCCATCCACTCGCCGTGGCCGACCACGCGCACGACGCCGAGGGTGTAGTCAGGAAAAACGTCGACGAGGCCGGCGATGGCGTCGCGCATCGCGTCCGATGAAACGAGCGGCGTCGCGAGCTCGGGTCCGGTGCGAACGCAGCCGTCGACGTGAAGAGACTGCCATGTCGCCCAATCGTGGGCGTTGCTCGCGGCGATGCGCTTGTTCAAGACGTCGACGTGGGCGGCTTGTTCGACGCTGTCGTCGACGGCGATGACGACGTGGTCGACGACGATGGCGGCGTTGTCGTTGGCTCTGACGGCGCCGGCGACGACGACGACGAAGGCGGCAGAGGCGACGATGGACGCGACGACAGAGCGGGCTTTCATGATCAGGCCGCCTGCTTCTGCTGCGTGACGGCGGCGACGCAGGCGCGGGCTGCGTCGTCGAGGGAGGTCGCCCGCAGCTGCGGAAAACGGGCGCGAAAGGCGCTGTCGTCGACGAGGTGGGGCCGGTCCCACAGGTAGAGCATCTCGCGGATCTCGCGAAGCATCGGCACGACGAGGGCCAACGCCGAGAACGCCCAGCGCGGCACGACGCGCACGCCGGGATCGGCGACGCCGGCGGCGCGGGCGATGGCGGCGACGAGGTCGCGCGTCGAGACCTGCACGACCGGCGTGTGCCAGGCGCGGCCCCAGACGTCGCTGTCGTCGCCCTCGTCGGCGAGGGCGACCATGGCGGCGGCGACGTCGTCGACGTAGGCGCGGGCGTGGACGGCGTCAGCGTCGCCGACGGCGAAGGGGGCGCTGCCGTCGACGACGCCCTTGACGGCTTTGTCGTCGAGCAGGGCCGAGGTGAGACCTGGTCCGTAGAAGTCGGGCGGGCGCACGCTGGCCACGCGCAGACCATCGCCGCGCGTGAAGAGCTCATGCGCGATCTGCGCGCGCACCGCGCCCTTCTTCGACGACGGCGACAACGCCATGTCTTCGCGCAGCGGACGGTCGGCGTTGCCCACGCCGTAGACGTAGAGGTTCTCGAGCACCACCAGCTTGGCGCCCGCGCGGGCGGCGGCGTCGGCGGAGCGGCGGTTGAGCAAGGGCAAGCTCTTGGCCCACAGCTTGTGATCGTAGGCGACGTTGACGGCGACGAAGACCGCGTCGGCGCCGGCGCAGACGTCGTCGATGTCGTCGATGGCGACGTCGCGGGCGACGTGTTGCACGCCAGCGATCACACGCGGGCGACGCGAGACGACGACGACGCTGTCGCCGCGGGCCGCGAGGCGACGCGCGATGATGGAGCCGATTTGGCCGGCGCCGACGACGACAAACTTCTTCTGCGTGCTCTGCATGACGTGCTCCCTTTTGCTGACGAGAACCGTAAGCTCGCTCTAAGGATGCGTCCAATGCATGGATGGCATTTCACATATGCACTGGAGTCATGCATGAGCCTGCCCGATCTCTCGCTGCTCGCCCCGCTGGTGGCGCTGCTCGAAGAAGAGAGCGTCTCGGCCGCCGCCACCCGCACAGGCGTCACACAGCCCGCCATGAGCCGCACGTTGGCGCGGCTGCGCGTCGTCACTGGCGACGAGCTGCTCGTCAAAGTCGGCCGCGGATTGCGCCGCACCACCCGCGGTGACGCGCTGCTGTCGCCGGCGCAGTCGACGTTGGCGCAGGCGTCGTCGTTGTTGTCGTCGCCGCAGCCGTTCTCGCCGTCGACGGCGACGGGCACGGCGACGCTGGCGATGGGCGACGACCTGCAGACCATCATCGCCAACGCGGTGCTGCTGCGGCTGCGCGAGCGCGCCCCCGGTCTCGACGTGCGGCTGCGCATGCTCGCAGTCGCCACTGTCGACGAAGCCCGCCGCGGCGTCGTCGACCTCGCCCTCATCCCGCTCTTGCCGTACGGCATGCCGCCGCTCGATGACTTCGTGCTGCGTCCGTTGTTTCAGCGGCGCTTCGTCACCGTGACGCGCCACAAGCGACGCCTCGATCTCGATCGCTTCTGCGCGGCCGAGCACATTCTGGTGTCGCCTCAGGGCAGCGACGGCGGCTACGTCGACGACAGCCTGCAGAAGCTGAAACGACGTCGTCGCATCGCCGTTACGGTGCAGACCTTCGCGGGCGCCATCAAGCTCTTGCAGCAGAGCGACACGCTGGTCGCGACGCTGCCGCTCGATCTCGTGCGCCTGCTCGGGTCCGACCTTGTGGTGCAGAAGTGCCCGGTCGCCACACCGACGTTTCCCATTTGCCTCGCCTGGCAAGCCCGGGTTTCGCAGGACGCGCGGCACCGCTTTCTGCGCGACGTCGTCGTCGCTGGCGTCGGCGACGTCGTCGGCGCGCAGCTGATCCCAAACCGCTCGGCGACAGAGAAGTCGACGCAGAAAGAGTAGAAGACGCAGACATGGTCATCGACTTCTTCTTCGATTTTCTTTCGCCCTACGCCTACCTCGCGTGGACGCAGGTCCACGAGGTCGCTCATCGTCATGAGGCCACCGTGCGGCCGGTGCCCACCCTGCTGGCGGCGCTGCTCGCTCACGGTCAAACGCGCGGACCAGCCGAGATTCCTGCCAAGCGCGTCTACGTCTTCGTCGACACGCTGCGCACCGCGCGGCACTTGAACGTGCCGTTTGGTCCGCCGCCCGCGCACCCGTTCAACCCGCTGCTCGCCCTGCGCGCCTGCAGCATCGTCGTCGACCACGAGGGCCCCGACGCCCAGCGCCGCTTGATCGACGCGCTGTTCGCGCAAACGTGGGGCGGACAAAACGTGGGCTGCGACACCGCCGAGAAGCTCGCGCAAGCGGCGCGCGCCGCCCGCCTCGACGACTCCTCGATCGTCGAGCGCGCCAACAGCGACGCCGGCAAAGGCATGCTGCGCAAGAACACCGACAGCGCCATCGCCCGCGGCGTCTTCGGCGTGCCGACGATGACGACGGGGCCGGGTCCGTCGTCGTTCTTCTGGGGGCTCGACGCGTTCCCCGCCCTCGAGCGTCACCTCGCCGGCAACGAGAACATCAGCGACGCCGACATCGAGAAGTGGTCGGGCCTGCCGATGGCGGCCTCGCGGATCTGAGAACGCGCGAGCCGCGCAGCTCAGCCCGCGGGCACCTGATCGACGACGACGAGCACGCCGCCGACGACGACGGCACAGACGCCGCCGACGAAGCCAATGAACAGCGGCAGCTCATCGTCGACGGTGTTGTTGTCTTTGGCGGCCTGCGTGTTGATCGCGAAGGCGATGCCGGCGGCGCTGGCCCCGACGATGCCTGCGAGGGCGGTGGCGCCGCCGACATACGACAACACCGTCGCCTCTGCCCGCGTCGGGTTCGGCCCCGTCGTCGCTGGCGGCGTCGTCGTCGGCGTGGCGCCAGCGGCTGTCAAGGCGGCGCGGGCGGCGTCGTCGACGATGACCTGTTGGCGGCGCAGCACATTGCCGTGCTTGTCGAGCAAGCGCGCGCTCAGCCCCTCGACGGGGATGCCCGAGAAGCGATGCCGCAAGCGGGTCCAGGCGTCGCCGACGGCGTCTTCTTTGCGCTCGAGCGGCGCGCGGGCCACCTCACGGTCGTCGCTGTCGAGCAGCAAGAAGGTCTTGCCGAGGGCGAGGTCGTCGACGACGGCGACGTCGACGGCGACGAAGCCGGCGTCGTCTGCGCTGCCTTTGACGACGACGGCGGCGGCGGCGAGGCCGAGGGCGGTGCCTTTGGCGGTGCCTTCGGCTTTGACGCGGTCGAAGGCAGGGTCGTCGACGGGCATCAAGATGGTCGGCTTGACGCGCACGGCCACGGCGTAGCTGCGTTCGGCGCGGTCTTTGTCGCCGTCGATGCTGTGGCAGCGGCCGCGCGTCCACCAGGCGCGGGCGACGCCGTCTTCGTCGAGCAGGCCGGTGGCCAGCGCCTCTTGCGCGAGCTCGATGCACTTCTTGTGGATGCCCGCCCGCAGCGCAGCCTCGGCCTCTTGCAACGGCGGTGACGACGTCGACGGCTTCTTCTCTGGCTTCGTCTCTGGCTTCGTCTCTGGCTTCTTGTCGTCAGGCTTCTTGCCGTCGGGCTGCGTTTGCGCGCCGGCGACGGGCGCTTCGGGCAGCGCGTCGGCCGCAACGGCAGAGAAGCAGAACGCGGAGAGGACGACGACGACGACGACGGCGGCTACTTGCACTTGAGCTTGGCTTCCCAGCGGTCTTCGCCCTTCTCTTTGTCGAAGGGGATGGTGGTCTTCAACGTCTCACAATTGTCGTGGACGAGCTCGACCTCGGGATAGCCGTCTTCGGGGGCGCGCTCGATGACGACGGGGGTCATGCCGAGGTCGACGCCGCCGACCTTGAGCATCGCGCCTTCGGGCACGGTGACGACGCGCAGCCGAATCAACGAAGGCACCAGCTTGATGCGCGCCTCGGCGTCTTCGCCGCCCTTGATGCGCAGGTCGGTCTTGATGCCTTGCTTGTAGTCAAGAAGGTCGAGCCGCACCTCATGGATGCTGTCGCCTTCGACCTCGAACGACGCCGGCGTGCGCTTGTCGGTGACCTTGCCGTCGAGCGTGATGGTCGCGCCCGACGGCTCAGAGGTCACGGTCAGCTTGCCCGACACGCGCTTGAGCACGGCCCGCAGCGACAAGATCGGATCGCCCTCGGTGACGGGGTTGAGCGTCACCGGCACGTAGCCGGGCGCCTCGATGACGATGGTGTGCGGACCCTTGGGAACGCCTTCGAACGTCGACGACGCCTGCACCATGCGCGGCGGCTGCAGATCGAAGCGCACCGTCGCCTCGGTCGGCCCCGACAGCGTCAGCGACACCGTCGTCACCGGCTGCAGCACCGTCTTCCACAGGGCGACGCCGACGGCGCCGATCACGAGCGTCAGACCGAGCGCAGCGGCGAACAGCTTCGGCGCCTTTGACGGCGTCTTCGGCGTCACCGTCACCGGCGGCGCCGGCAGCGACGCGTTCGCCGTCGTCGGCGACGTCGTCTCGGCCCGCACCGGGTTCACGTTGGCGGCGGCGCGGATGCCGCCCAGCGACGGACTCGCCAGCGGCGGCGCTGGCGCGTCTTGGTTCGCGAACGTCGCCGACGGCGCAAAAGCCGAGTCTTCGTCGTCGAGCATCGGCGTCGGCGACGAAGGACCTTTCACCTCGGGCCTGGGCGCGCCGATGGCGTAGTCGAGGGGGTTCACCTCGCGGTAGCCGTCGAGGCGTCCCTTCTCTTTCTCCCAGTCGACGGTGAAATTTTCTTTCAAAAAGGCCGACAAATCACGCGCTTGTGGAGGGCGGCCACGCGACAACAAAAACCGTTGCAGGTCTTCGCTCATCTCAGCGCCGGTCTGGTACCGTTGGTCACGGTCCTTCGCGAGAGATTTGTAGATGATGCGTTCCATCTCGGCGGGCAGCGTCTGGTTCAACAGCGACGGCGGCCGAATCTCGACGTTGCGCACCATCTCGAGCAGCGAGAACTCTGACTCGGCTTGAAAGCCGCGCTGTCCGGTGACGAGCTCGTAGAGGCAGACGCCGATGGCGAAGATGTCGCTGCGCCCGTCGAGCGGCAGCCCGCGGATCTGCTCGGGCGCCATGTACGCGAACTTGCCCTTGAGGGTGCCTGGCCGGGTCTTGCCCGACTTCTCGGTCGCCTTGGCGATGCCGAAGTCGATGACCTTGACGTCGCCGTCCCAGCTCAAGAGCACGTTTTGCGGCGAGATGTCTCTGTGCACGACGCTGCTCGGGTTGCCCTGGTGGTCTTTGCGGTTGTGCGCGTAGTCGAGGCCGTCGCACATCTTGGCGATGACGAAGGCCGCCAGCTCGATGGGCATGATGGCGCTGCGCGCCTTCGACCACGACCACACGCTCTTCAGGTCTTTGCCGGAGATGTACTCCATAGCAATGAAGAAGACGTCGCCGATCTTCGAGAACTCATAAACCTGGCCGATGTTCGCGTGAACGAGAGACGCTGTAATGAGCGCTTCGTCGGTGAACATCGTGATAAAATCTTCATCTTCAGACACATGCGGCAAGATCTTCTTGATCGCCACGATGCGTTGAAAGTTCGCCTCGCCGGTGATCTTGCCGCGCCAGACCTCGGCCATGCCGCCGGCGGCGACCTTGTCGAGCAGCAGGTAGCGACCAAACATCGAAGGGTTCATCGACGACGACGTTAGCAAAGGTCCGTCGTCGCCCGCGCCTCAACGGCCGACCTGCGACAGTCCCACATGGACAACTGCACTGCGTCTTGCGTCAGCGCTTGCGGGTGTCGTCGAGGGGGACGACTTTTTTCGACCGCACGCCGATGGCGCTGTTGCCAACCGTGACGGTCGGCGGCCGCTCGGGCTTCGCCGGCGG
This sequence comes from Deltaproteobacteria bacterium, assembly GCA_031384945.1. Lineage (GTDB taxonomy): Bacteria > Myxococcota > UBA727 > UBA727 > VGSZ01 > VGSZ01. The sequence goes on along the minus strand of JANNAY010001557.1, from coordinate 315 downwards.
CGGAGGCTCGGGCGGCGTCGGCGCGGGCCGCGCCGGCTGCTGCGGCGGCGGACGCAACAACGGATTCGCCTCGACGCGGGTGGCGTTGTCGTCGGGGTTGTCGGTGGCGTCGCCCCACTTCGCGGCGGACTGCGCAGGCGCCGCTTGCTGCTGCGGCTGCTGCGGCGGCTGCGGGCGCGGCGCAGACGGAGGCGCCTCGAGCGGGCGGGCGTTGCCGCGCGCCGTCGTCGACGGGCGACGGTTCTCGGCCGAGATCGGCTGCGACGTCGGACGCGGGACCGTCAGCGTCGGCGCCACCAGCTCGGTCGTCGCCGC
>JANNAY010001533.1:0-2377 GCA_031384945.1 Deltaproteobacteria bacterium | reverse complement strand
ACGGCGACGACGTTGAAGGCGACGCTGGCGACGACGACGACGTTGACGGCGCGGCGCCAGGCGCGGGCGGCGTCGATGACGGCGTCGAGGGGGCCGGTGCCGCCGCCGACGACGTAGAAGTCGGCGCGGGCCGGCAGCTGCGGACGATCGAGCGCGGGCGTGCCGGCGACGCTCGCGGCGGCGAACGCGGCGGCGTCGTTGATGCCGTCACCGACGAACAAGACGTTGCCTGCGCCGAGGGCGTCGACAAACGCGGCTTTGTCGTCGGGGGCGAGGCCGCCGCGGGCGTCATCGACGCCGAGGGCGACGCCGACGACGGCAGCGCGCCGGGGATCGTCGCCCGAAGCGATGTGCACTGTGAGCCCTCGCGCCTGCAGCCCACGCACGACGGCGACCGCGTCGTTCTGCAGCGCTTCGACGAAGCCGAAGCGGGCGATGACGTCGCCGTCTTTGCGAAACGCCATCGCTTCACCATTTGCAGAAATGGCGTATCTGTTGCCGTCGACGACGGCGTCGAGGCCGCGGCCGGCGACGTCGACGACGACGACACCGGCGACCAGCGGGCGCAGGCCGAGGGCGTCTCGCAGCGCGCGACTCTTCGGGTGTGCCGAGCGCACCACCAGCTGAAACAGCGCGTCTTTGTCAGAGGCGCCGAGGCCGTCGAGGGCACGGCGTCCAGCGTCGTCGAGGGTCAGCGTGCCGAGGGTCAGCGTGCCCGTCTTGTCGAGCACGACGTCGGTGATGTTCGCGACGCGAGCGAAGAAGCCGGCGCGGCGCACAAAGACACCGCGGCGGCGCAGCCGCGCCAGCGCCAGCTCGTCGATGAGCGGCAGGGCCAGGCCAAAGGCGCACGGGCAGGTGACGACGAGCACGGTGGTGGCGATGCGCAACCCATCGGTTGCACTGGCGGCGAGGGTCCAGCCGAAGCCCGCGGCGGCGGCGACGACGAGCACGGCGATCACTGAAGCGGTGGCGAAGTGGGCGAAGCCGCCGGCGCGTCCGGGTCCGTCATCGTCGCGGCGAGACAGCAGCGTCGCCAACGACGACGTGGCGCCGTCTTCGTGGGCGACCATGACCAGGGCGTTGCCGGCGGCATGGCAAGCGCCAGCGCGGACGCCGTCGCCGACGTCGACGTGACGCAAGCCGGGCTCGCCGGTGATCCACGCCAGGGAGAGCTCGGCCGCGCCGGTCACGACGACACCGTCGACGACGATGGCGTCGCCGGGGCGCACCAACAGCCTATCGCCGCGGCGCACCAACGCTGCCGAGGTCTCTTCGGGCGTGTCGCCGTGCAGCCGCACGACGGCGAGGCCGCGCAGCCCGTTGTCGTCGAGCAGAAACGCCCGGCTTTTGGCGACCATGGCGCGTTGGGCGAGGCGGCCGCCGATCATGAGGGCGACGAACATGGCGACGCTGTCGAAGAAGACCGCGTCGCCCCTGCCGCCGATGGCGCTGGCGACGCTGCCGACAAAGGCGAGGGCGATGCCGAGCGCGATCGGCAAGTCAAAGGCCACGAGACGCAAGCGCTGCGCGGCGATGGCGCTGTCGAAGAAGTACGAGCCGCCGACGACGACGGCGACCACGGCGCTGACGACCTCGCCGGCGAAGAAGACGACGGCGACGTCGCCGTCGGCGCTGCCGAGGCCGAGGTAGCGCGAGAACGAGAACGACATCGCCGTCATCGCCGCGGCGGCGCAGATGCCAGCGCGCACGACGAGGTCATCGACGCCTTTGTCGGCTTGCTTGTGCGCCGGACCCAACCGGTAGCCGAGGGTCTCGACGTCGTCGAAGAAGGCGCTGACGTCAGCGTCGGCGCCGCTGGCGACGTGCAAGACGCCGACGCCGGGGTTGACGGCGCAGGCGACGCCGCGACGGGCGCCGAGCTTCTCGATCATCCAGACGCAAGCGCCGCACGAGATGCCCTGTACGTCGACGTCGGCGCCGTCACCGACGCCGCGCCACCACGGGCGCTGCTGCGGCGCGCGGCCTCTGGGCAGCGGACGATCGGCGAGGGCCAGCCAGCCCAACAGTCCCGCGTCGACGACGAGGGCGTGGGCGACGCGGCACCCGGCACAGCAATAGTGGTCGCCGTCCGCGCCGAAGGCATCGACGTCACAGTCGGCGGCGCAGTGAAGGCAGCGAGAGGCAAGACGGCTCACGTGGTGCGTCTGTGCAGTGGCCGTGCCGCCTCTTCGCCTGCTTCAACGCTGCGTGGTGGTGCTCACCGCGTGCGGTTTGGCTCCGTCGCGCGAGCGGATGCGCTCACCCCGAAGTCGACGACGCTCCGTTCAGGTGAGCGTCGTGTTGTCAGAACAACCAGAGGCGACCCTCGGCCGCTTCGGCTTCACCGGGGTCGTCGCGCAGCTTCAGCGTCGGC
>JANNAY010000488.1:0-2449 GCA_031384945.1 Deltaproteobacteria bacterium | reverse complement strand
CCGAACGATGGCGTTCTCAAATCCAATGGCGATATCTACTTCACCGATCCACCGTACGGATTGCCTAATCGCGAAAACGACCCACGCCGTGAGCTTGATCATTTTGGCGTCTATCGACTTGCGGTGGACGGCACTCTGACTCTCGTTTCCACAGAACTACAAAGACCGAATGGGATCGGATTTTCGCCTGACGAGAAGACACTTTACGTCGCGCAAAGCGATCCAAAGAAAGCCATTTGGATGGCCTTTCCTGTACGGGCTGATGGGACACTCGACAAAGGTCGCCAACTGTTCGACGCCACCGCCGAAGTTGGCGTCATGCCAGGATTGCCCGATGGATTGTCGGTTGATGTAAGCGGGAATATTTGGGCGAGCGGCCCAGGTGGCATTTGGATATTTTCACCCGCAGGCAAACTACTTGGACGGCTTAATACAGGCGAACGGACGAGCAATTGCGCTTTCGGCGAAGACGGCTCATCGCTGTTCATTACGGCCGATGCTAATCTCTGCCGCGTTCGGACCAAAACCAAAGGCTTGATGCACGCTTCGAACAAATAAATGCAAAATAAATGACCGTTCTCGGCGAACGCCGTTGCTTAGAACTACAAAATACGCGAATTGACAGCATTTTATCGCGGTAGGAACGGCCATTGCTGGCCGTCCCCCGCACAGATCCGTACTTGCAGAACTACTGCATACGGCTCTTACCGTTGATGTTGACGTGCGAAACGGACTTCGGGATATGGATGGAGGATCTTTGGGTTCGGAAGCCAACGATTGCAGATCTTGGAAAACTTTCTCCAGTTTAAACGAGTTCCACGCTGGCTGCGTCGCCGCAACACGTGAAGCCACTTTCGCTGAAGGGTCTTTTGAAACCTGCGCAAACAGGCATAGTTGCCTGGAACCGCATAATACTGGAGCCAACCTCGATAGACACTACTTAGCCATTGTCCGGTCTCAACGATATCGTGATGACGTCGCCTTAGCAGTTGCAGAGCCAAATCCGTCAGTTTTGATTGGAATTTCTTACGCGATGTGCGTCGGTGTACGGTGAATCTGCCCCCTCGAGTTCGTCCACAAATGTGGGTAAAACCCGCGAAGTCAAATGTCTCAGGTGGATTGTCCCCTCGATCTTTGCGGTTGCGTTCAGCGTGTCTACCAAACTCCAGTAGCCGAGTCTTTTCCGGATGGAGTTCCAAGCCAAACTTGGACATCCGTTCTTGTAGAGACCCTAAGCATCGTTTCGCTTCATGTTCACTGCTGAAACCTATCACAAAGTCGTCCGCGTAACGAACGATCACCACCGTTCCTTTTGCGACTTGTTGCCGCCATTGTTCGATCCATAGGTCTAGCACATAGTGAAGAAACACATTTGCTAAAAGCGGCGATATCACTGCTCCTTGCGGTGTACCCATTTCTGTTTTCGACCATTGCCCATCCTCAGACACTCCTGCGCTGAGCCATTTCTTCAGCAACCGAAGCATCCGCTGATCCGATATCCGATGCTCCAGAAACTTCATCAGCCACGAATGACTGATGTTGTCAAAGAAGCCTCGTATATCAGCGTCTAGGATCCAGTTTACATTCTGTTGTTTGATTGCTACGACTAGTGAATCTAAGGCGCCGTGAGCACTTCGTCTAGGACGATACCCATAACTAAAACCTCGAAAACTCTCTTCGTAGATTTGCTCTAAGATCGTACGCACTGCTCGTTGGACGATTTTGTCTTCCAGAGCGGCGATGCCTAGCGGCCGCTGTTTACCATCAGCTTTTGCTATATAGGCTCGCTTGGACGGTTGAGCTCGGTAGCTGCCACAATGAAGTCTACTATGCAGATCGAGTATCCGCTGTTCGAAATCCACTGCGTAATCATGCCACGTTTCGCCATCGACTCCAGGCGCGGCTTGCTTCTTGAGGTCCAAGAAACTCGAACGTAGGAGTTCTGGTGTAAGGTGACTAAACAGATTGTGAAACTTGAGTGCCTTATCCTTCTGTGCCGCTTCTCGTATGCCAAGCAGTCCACGCGATCTGGGGCGAAACGGTTTCCCGTCTGTTTCCCGGTCCTGTGCCCGGTCCAGAGGCTTGTGCTCGGCTTTCTCATTGGTCAAGCTCCTTCCCTCCATCAACTCCGAGGATGGCGGCATTCCATCCAAGTTCGCCGACTTCTCCGGTACTATGAGCTTGTCTGACTTCCCAGCAGCGTACACGTCAGGGTTGTGGCCTCGCGCCTTTCCTGACCGATCCAACTCCATGGGAGAGGTGGATGCCACTGGGATCTCTCTGCTTCCGCTTGGAAAGTTTCCAACCGTGCGCGTGGTCTCAGACTCCGTGGGGTCCACGTCGGACTTGCCTTTAACGTTCGACATGGCTATTGCCTTCCCCGTAGCACGAGAGGGTCGGCCACCACAGACGATGCGGTTTTCGGAGCTCAATACACGGCCTGGCTGTA
>JANNAY010001459.1:0-5951 GCA_031384945.1 Deltaproteobacteria bacterium | reverse complement strand
GGCGTTCGCAAAGCCTCACTGTGGGGAGGGGGAGTCTCACTGTTTTGCGTTCTTGGTCGCTGTATCGTCGTCGTCGCGGCTGCGTGTGGCTGTGAGGTGCTGCCCGATGTTCCCCTCGACGCCGGCCCCGTCGCCCCCGATGCCTGCGTCGACGGCGAAGACGACTGCGCCCGCTACGACGAAGCCCACGCGCTGGTGACGCTCGCCGATTCGACCTGCGGCTTTCTCTTCGACTGCTGCCTCGACGACGTCGAACGCGTCGCCATGGCCGAGACGCTGCTCGGTGGCGAGGGCGCGCTGCAGTCGCTGCTCGCCGTCGAGCCCGACCTCTTTCTCGATCGCGAGGCGTGTCTGCGGGGCGTGCACCGCGGGCTGCTCGTGCAGTTTCAAGACGAGCTGATCGGCGTCGTCGCCGGCCGCCGCGAATTCGACGCCGCCGCCGCCGAGGCCTGCTTCGTCGACGTCGAAGACGCCGCCCGCGACTGCGCACCCGCGCTCTTGCTGCTGCAGGGGATCGTGCCCGGCGTGCGTCCGGTGGCCTGCGACGACGTCTACCGCGGCGTCGTCGACGAAGACGGCGGCTGCGGCGTCGACGACGACTGCAAAGACGGCCTCGTCTGCGACAACGCCAGCCGCGTCGACTTCGGCGGCGAGGGCGAAGGCGAAAGCGAAGGCGAAGGCGAAGGCGAAGGCGGCGTCGACGTCGTCGTCGAATTCGACGGCGTGTGCGCGCAGCAGCCAACGGCCGGCGAAGAATGCCCGCCGTCGCGCGTGCTCGACGACACCGTCTGCGCAGACGGAGCGCTCTGCGTGCCCGACGTGCCGACGCGCGAGACCGTGTGTCGGGCGCTGCCCGGCGGTCCGGTGCCCTGCGACCCCGTCACCGCGGGACAAGCCTGCGGCAAAGGCGGCACCTGCGTTGGCTTCGACGACAACGCCGACTTCATCTTCGACCGCGCCGTCTGCTTCGAGACCTGCCTGCTCGGGCAGTTCTGCGACGGCGACACCTTCTGCGCCGGCAACACCTGCGTCGCCAAACTCGACGACGACAGCGCCTGCAACGCCGACGTCCAATGCGCATCGGGCGACTGCGACGACCTGTTCTTCGTTTGCAAAACCATCGACGCCAACCGCGTCTCGTTCGACGTCTGCCTCGGCGGCGGCGACAACGACTCCTACGACGACGTCCGCGGCTTCTTCGACGCTGGCGTCCCCGACGTCGGCGAAGGCGAAGGCGAGGGCGAAGGCGAAGGCGAAGGCGAAGGCGAACAACCGTGACGGGACTGCGGGCGGCGCTCGAGCGGTTTCTCGACGGGCTGACAGACTTTCTGCTGACGCGGACCCGCACCGTCGGGCTGCTGCTGCTGCTCATCTTCGTCGCCAGCGCCGTCTCTCTGCCGTTTCTACGTTTCTCAGAGGGGCTCGAGAGCTTCTACGACCGCAGCCACCCGAAGCAGGCCGTGCTCGAAGCCGTCGAGAAAGAGTTCGTTCATGGACGGTGGTTGTTCATCACCGTCGAAACAACAGACAGCATTTATTCGCAGAAGAGACTGACGCAACTGCGCGAGGTCTCGGCGCTGCTCGAGCACAAGCAGGCGAAGAACGAAGAAGACATCGACGTCGAAGCCGTCGCTGACGTGCTGTCGCTCACCACCGTCAAAGACATCGAGGGCGGCGACCAATCCTTTCGCACCGTCGCGCTGGTGCCCGATCCAGTGCCTGCTGATGATGCAAGTTTGTTGGCCATCAAGAAGCGCGCGGCGCAGAACCCGCTGATCAACGACAACCTCGTCGCCGACGACGACCTGCACACCGGCATCGTGGTGCGGCTGCACAACGAGCTGCACGAAGACACCGTCGCCCACCTCGTCGATGACGTGCGCGGGCTCTTGCGCACGAAGACCAAAGAGCACCCGGGGCTGCACTTCTTCATGACCGGCATGCCCGCCGTCGAGCGCGACACGCCGTGGATCACCAAGGTCGACACCGTGAAGTTCACGCCGCTGATGCTCGGCGTCGCGGCGCTGGTGATCTTCTATTCGGTGCGGCGCCTGCGGGGCGTGCTGCTGGTGATGGGCGGCATCTCGCTGGCGTCTGTCGTGGCGCTCGCCTGCTTTCCGCTCACCAACAGCGCCTACAACCCGCTGTGCTCGGTTCTGCTGCCTTTGGTGACCATCGAATGTGTCAGCTTCTCGCTGCATTACCTGATTGAGTCGGGCAAGGCGCTGCAGAAATTTCCGACACAAGACATCCGTCGACGCGTCTTTCGCGAGCTGATGAAGCCGACCATCATGTGCTGGTTGACCACCGGCATCGGCTTCGGTTCATTGGTGTTCACGAAGACGCACGCCATCCGCGAGTTTGGCGTCGTCATGGCCGTGGCCCTCGCCTGCGGCGGCATCGTCATCCCGCTGACCATCGCCTTTGCCTGGGGCATCGCGCCGCCCGAGTCGTTCGTCTCGCTGCGCGGCGAGGCCATCGGGCAGCGCTTCACCTCGTTCATGTCGCGCTACCTGATCTTGCTCGAGAAGCGCGCCGTCACCGTGCTCGTCATCGCCGTCGCCATCAGCGCCTTCTTCGTCGTCGGTGCCCTGCGCATGACCGTGGGCGAGAGTGACATCGGCTACTTCCAGAAGAGCGAGCCCGTGCACGAGGGCGCGCTCGTCATGCAGCGTCACCTCGGCGGCACCAACCCGATCATCCTTTCGGTGCGCCTGCCGAAGACCGCCGGCGAAGAGAGCGGGCGTCTGGTCGAGCCCGCCGAGCTGAAGAAGCTCGAGGCGCTGCAGGGCTTCTTGATCAAAGAATGCGGCGTCGACCGCGCCACTTCGATCGTTGACTGGGTCAAGGTGATGAACCGGGGGTTTCAATCCCTGCCCGCCGACCAGCTCGTCGTGCCCGACACGCGGCAGCAGGTGGCGCAGCTGCTGTTGATCAACACAGACACCCGCGTTCGAGAATACATTGATCCCGACAACACCTGGGCCCGCATCGTGGCGCGCACGCCCGAGCACGACACGGCCGAGCTGCAGCCCATCTTTGACAAGATCGAGCGCTACCTCGCTGTGAACTTTCCGAAGAGCGCCGGCTACGACGCCAACGTCACCGGGGAGAGCGTCATCTTTGCGCTCAACTGCGAGACGAATTCGCAGACGCAGGCGTGGGGGCTCGCGTCGTCTTCGCTCACCACGCTCTTGATGCTCGTGCTGTTGTTTCGCTCGGGTCGTGTGGGGCTCTACGCGATTCCGGCCAATGCGTTTCCGATTCTCGTCACCCTCGGCACCATGGGTTGGTTGGGCATCGAGCTCTCGGTCGCGACCTCGATGATCAGTTCGATCACCATCGGCTTTGTCGTCGACGACACCATCCACTTCATTGAGCACTATCGCGAGCGCATCGAGACCCACGGCAATGTGCGCCTGGCGATTGAAGAGGCGTACCAGGCGAAGGGCCCGGGCACGGTCTTCACCGGCATCATCTTCACCATCGGCTTCGCCATCTTTTCGCTGTCGGCGCTCGTGCCGCTGCAGAACTTCGGCATCCTCGCGGCGACCGCGATGTTCATCGGGGGCATCGGCGAGCTCACCATCGGGCCGTGTTTGTTGCTGCTCACGCGCAGCACGCTGGGCGCCAAACCCAAGGCCGTTGACGACGAAGAGGTGCAGGAAGAGCTGCACGCGCAGGGCATCGTCTGGCCGGCCGGCAAGCACAGCGACGTCGACGGCACAGGCAAGGACAGCGCGGGCAAGGGCAGCGCGGGCAAGGGCGGCACGGGCAGCGCGGCCGTGCACACCCGCGAAAGCACGATGGTCGATGTGCTGCGCAGCCGCGCCGAGCGCGAAGGCGAGCGCAAGGCGTTTGGCTTCGTCGGTGACGACAACGTCGAAGAATACGTCGACTACGCAGGCCTCGACGCACGCGCCCGCGCCATCGCCCACCTGTTGATCGAGCGCGGCCTGCACAACCAGGCGGTGGTGCTCATCTACCCGCCGGGGCTCGACTACATCGCCGCCATCTACGGCTGCTTCTACGCCGGCGCCCTCGCCGTGCCGGCGTATCCGCCTGACCCAACGCGTCTGTCGCGCTCGCTGCCGCGGCTGCAGACCATCATCGACGATGCGCGGGCGAAGGCGATTTTGACGACGTCGTTCATCGGCGCGATGAAGGAACCAGTGGTCGAGCTGGCCCCCGAGCTGGGCTCGTTGCCGTGGGTCATGACCGACGAGCTGAAAGACATCTCAGCAACTTCGTCATTTTGGAAAGACCAGAACCGAGGCGGCAGCGACGTCGCCTTCTTGCAGTACACCTCGGGCTCGACGGCCGACCCAAAGGGTGTCGTGCTCAGCCACGGCAACCTGATGCACAACCTCGCCTGCATCCGGGCCCACGCGCGGTTGGGACCCGACATCACCGGCGTCTCGTGGCTGCCGCCGTATCACGACATGGGTTTGATCGGCTTCATCCTCGAGCCCGTCTATTGCGGCGGGCCTGCCGTGCACCTGTCGCCGCTGCGCTTTCTCGCCGACCCGTTCTCGTGGCTGCAGGCGGTGTCGCGCCACCGTGCCTGGATCTCGGCCGCGCCCAACTTCGCCTTCGATCTGTGCGCGCGCAAAATCACCGAAGAGCAAAAGGCCTCGCTCGACCTGCGGCCGTGGAAGATGGTGTTGAACGGCGCCGAGCCGGTGCGCGCGCAGACGCTGTCGCGCTTCGCTCGCGCGTTTGAGGTCTGCGGCTTCGACGCCAACTCGTTCCGCCCCGTCTATGGCCTCGCCGAGGGCTCGCTGCTGGCGACGTTTCCGCGCGTCGATCACGCGACGCGCGTGTTGCGCGTGAGCCCCAAGGCGCTGCGCGAAGACCGCGTCGAGGTCGTCTCTGAATTCGACGCCGCCAGCGTGCTCGTCGGCTGCGGCGGCGCCGTCGGCGGCCAACACATCCTCGTCGTCGATCCGGTGACGCGCGCGCCCGTCGGTCCGGGCCGCGTGGGTGAGCTGTGGCTGCAGGGTCCGTCGGTGGCGCGGGGATATTGGAACAACCCCGCGGCCACGGCTTCTACCTTCGCCGCGACCCTCGACATGTCGGCGATTTCTTCGACACCGAAACCCAGCGAAGGACCCTGGCTGCGCACCGGCGACCTCGGCTTCGTCGACGCCGACGCCGTCTTCATCGCCGGCCGCCTGAAGGACTTGATCCTCATCCGCGGGCGAAACCACTATCCGCAAGACATCGAGCTGACCGTCGAACAAGCGCACGATGCGATCCGCCCCGGCTGCATCGCCGCGTTCTCGACCGAGACCGACAACAACGACGAAGCGCGTCTGGTGATCGTCGCTGAGCTCGACAAGAAGCGGCTGCAGCGGCTCGCGTCGACTCGTCAGAGTGGCCTTCAGAGTGGCCTTCAGAGTGGCGCGCAGGGTGAGTCGGCGCGCTCGGCGGACGACATCGCAAAGGACATCGCCAACGACGTCGCTGCTGCCGTCCGCCGCGCCGTCTCGCGCGACCACGAGCTGCACGCGCAGGTCGTGGTGCTCACGGCCACCGGCGCGCTGCCGAAGACGTCGTCGGGCAAGGTGCAGCGGCGCGCCTGCCGCACGGCCTGGGCCGATGGGTCGCTCGAGGTCGTGCTGCAGAGCGAAGGCAAGGCGACAAAGGCGGAGACGACGTCGCCTTCGCGGTCGGCGACGTTGACGCGGGCGACGTTGGCGGCGCTGCCGCCGGAGCAGAAGACGGCGCAGTTGAAGGCGCATCTGCGACAGCTCGTCTGCACAGCCCTTGGCCTCGCCGAAGACGACGTCGCCTACGACCTGCCGCTCTATGCGCTGGGCCTCGACTCGATGGCGGCTGTGCAGCTCAAGGCCGAGATCGAGTCGTTGACCGGCAGCACCCTGCCCCTCGCCAACACGCTGCAGGGTCCGTCGATCGATGAGCTGACGGCGGTGGCGTTGGATCCGTCG
>JANNAY010000484.1:0-2481 GCA_031384945.1 Deltaproteobacteria bacterium | reverse complement strand
GGCCTCGGCGGCGCGGGCCTTGAGCTTGGCCTTCACGGAGGGCTTCAAGTAGTGCTCGCGCTTGCGAACCTCCTTGAGGATGCCCGCCTGCTCGACCTTGCGCTTGAAGCGCTTGATCGCGCGGTCCACGGTCTCGCCATCGCGCACAGTCACCTTCGTCACGGAAACTCCTGAAAATCGACACCGCCCAAGGCGGGATCACAAGACAGGTCGCGGAGCTATCGAGCCCGCCGCGGGGTGTCAACGAGCACGAGCACGCAGAAGACGCAGGCGCCCCCAACATCAGCGTTTTCCAAAGACGCGGGCGTTGAAGTCAGCGTCGTCACGGGCCTCTTGCTCCCAGTCCCGCGGCTTCTCGACCGCCCCACGCAGCAGATCGAAGTGCATGCGCGCGATCGAGGGCAGATCGACGCCCGGCGGCGAGGCCCAGACGTCATCGCGGGCCGCGGCGAGATCGAAGTCGAGGTTCATCAGCCGCTCAGAGGTCAAACCGAAGCGCACCAGGTCGGCGTTGACGTCGTCGGTGGAGCCGCCGACGGCGCGGGCCACGTCGTGAATGTTCATCTCGCGCTTCTTGCCCTGCGGGTCGAGGCCCAGGTGGTAGGCGCAGAACAACGAAAACGCGCGCGTCTCGTGGCGGGCGTCGTCGTCGCCGCCGCGTCCACCATCGCGTAAGTCGTGGCGCCCGTCGTCGTGGTGGTCGGGGCCTGCGTTGTCTTTGCGTCGTCCCATGGCATGCCTCGCGCCCGTGGATGTCTATCTCATGCGCCATGGCGAGGCCGGTGAAGCCCGCACAGATCAAGAGCGGCCCCTCACGCCACGCGGGCGCGCGCAGGCGAAAGCCTCGGCGACGGGGCTGCGCGCCCTCGGCGTCACCGTCCCCTTGATCTGGTGCTCTCCCTACGTGCGGGCGCGGCAAACGGCCGACATCGTCGCCGGCGTCCACGGCGCCACCGTCGTCGATGACCCGCGCTTCGTGCCCGGCGCCTCGCCCGAAAAGGCCGCCGAGGCCATCCTCGAGGCCCGCGGCGGCGTCTTCGTCGTCGCCCACATGCCGATCTTGCCCGGCCTCATCGAGGTCCTCGTCGGCGGCCGCACCACCTTCGCCACCGCCGCCGTCGCCCACGTCGTCATCGTCGGTGGAACAGGCGTCTTGTCTGGATTGTTCTCGTCCGAATTCCTGGAGCACGTTCGATGATGTTGCGTCGCCTGTCCCTCGCCGTCGTCGTCGCCACCCTCGCTGTCGGCGCCTGCAACGCGCCGCCGCCCGCGCCGCCGCCGCTGCCGCCCACCGTCGGCGGCGAGAAGATCAAGGCCACCCACGACGCGATGGGCAACATCGACGACCCCGCCCAGCAGCTCGGCAAGGCCCCGGCGGGCATGCCCACGCCGCACACCAGCGGCCACGGCACAGGCGTCGAGCCCTCGAAGAGCCGCATCTCTGCGTTGCCGCCGTCGACGCCGATCCTCAAGGTCGACGAGACGACGTTCACCCACGCCGACCTCGAGCGCACCATGTCGCAGGCCGCGGCGCTGGCAGGCATCCCCCCCGACGTGCTCGACGGCGAGATGAAAGACGCCTTTGAGGCCCCCGCCTACGAGAAGCTCATCGAGCGGGCGATCCTTGGCCAAGAGGCGAAGAAGCGAAACCTGTGGCCCTCCGACGACGAGGCCAAAAAGTCCCGCGAAGAGATGATCAAGAGCCTGCCCAAGGGCAAGTCCCTCGACGACGTCTTGAAGGCGATGAACACCGACGCCGCCAGCTTCGCCAAAGACGTCGCCGCCGACGTGGCCATCGGCAAGCTCTTGAAGGCCCTCGAGGCCGAGATGCCCGAACCGCCCAAAGAGCTCGTCGACAAGCTCTACGAGGCCAACAAGAAGGTCTTCGTCGTCCCCGACACCGCCTCGGCGGCCCACATCTTGTTGAAGATCGACCGCGGCGCTGGCCCCGACGTGCTCGCCGCGAAGCTGAAGACCGCCAACGAGTACAAGGCGTACCTGCAGGGCAAGGGCGAGAAAGCGTTCATCGAGCTCGCCAAAGAGAAGTCAGACGACCCGGCGACCAAGTCCCGCGGCGGCGACCTCGGCACCTTCCAGCGTGGCGACGTCTTTCCCGAGATCGAAAAGATCGCCTTCGCGCTCAAAGAGGGCGACGTCGGCGTCGTGCAGACCGACCTCGGCTTTCACGTCGTCCGCGGCGGCGGCGCTGAGAAGGGCCACACGATCGCCGAGAAAGAGGCGAAGGCCATCATCGCCGAGCGCGAGAAGGTCAAAGCCTTCATGCAGAAGGTCGACGACATCACCGACGAGCTCCGCAAGAGCTCCAAGATCGAGCGCCTCGTCGAGCCGCTGCCGTCGCCGCTCATGAACCCCGACGACCAGAAGGGCACCCAGGTCCCCGACTGGAAGGCCTCGGGCAAGAACGTCCAACCCGGCATGACGTCCCCGCATTGATGACTTCGCAGTCGGCCTGAGTTGCGC
>JANNAY010001423.1:0-2044 GCA_031384945.1 Deltaproteobacteria bacterium | reverse complement strand
CGATGTGGCTGCGGCCCCGCTTCTCGGCGAGCGCTGCGGCCTGCACCACCGTGCGGCTGTGCGAGTGCACCACAGCACCTGCGCCTCTCAGTTTCATGGCAGCGAGAAAGAGCGGGCGGCATTGCGATACATTGAATCCAAACTCTTTGGGCGGACCAGCCAAGACCTCACCGTCGAGGTCGAGCTCGTAGATCCACTCAGGCTGTATCATTTCTTTCTGAATGCCCGACGGCGCCATGTATACCCGATCGCCAAGTCTGATCGAGATTCCCCCACCTGTGCCCGAGACCCAGCCCTTCTCGTAGAAGAGCTTGCACAGCGCCACGATGGTGCGGCGGGCGTCATCGGCGGTCTTCACGGGCGTGGGCGTGAGGCTCATGGGTCAGAGCTTAGCGTCGTCGAGGGCGCGCTGGATCAGCACCGGCACCATGTCGCGGCGCCAGGCGGGGTCGTCGGCGATGTTCTTCACAGGCGCGCACTTGGCGAACGCGAGCTTCTTCAATTCGTCGACGACAGTTTGGTCAAACGCGCGGCCGATCCACGTGTCGCACGGCAGCTTGTGCGGCTTCGCTTGCAGCGCCGAGACCACGCAGCGCATGGCGGTGACGATGTTGGCAGCGTCGACGTCGACGCGCAGACCGACGCTCAGCAGCGGGTAGTCGATGGCGTTGCGGTGGCGCAGCTTGGCGTATCCCGCGATGCGCTTGTTCGAGTCTTTGGCCTTCGGCACCTTCACCTGCACCAACAAATCCGTGGGCTCGAGCACGGTGTTCTTGATGCCATTGGCCACGTAGAAATCATCGAGCTTCATTGTGCGTTCGCCGCTCGCGCCGCGCACGACGACCTCGGCGTCGAGACAGAGCAAGATCGTCGCTGTGTCGTTCGACGCGGCGGCCACGCACTTCTTGCCGCCGGCGATCACGTGGCAGAGCGATCCGTCTTTTTTGAGGCAGAAACCCAGCGCCTCTCTCCAAAAATATGTTTGATTGTAAAAGAGGCAGCGCGTGTCGAGGGCGATGTTGCCGCCGATGGTGCCCATGCGTCGCAGCTGCGGACCGGCGACCAACGACGCAGCGCGCGCGAGGCCGGGCGCGTGCGCGCGCACCAGCGAATCGTGCGCGATGTCATGCAGAGTCGTCAGCGCGCCGATGGCGAGGTGGTCGCCTCTGTCGACGACGCCCTTCAGGCCCTTCACGCGGCCGATGTGCACGACGACATCGGGCTCGTGCAGGCCGTGCTTCATGTTGGGCACGGCGTCGGTGCCGCCGGCGATGACCTTGGTGGTGCGGCCGGCGGCGTGGTGGGCGGCGAGCAGGGCGACAGCGTCGTCGAGGGTCGTCGGCGTCTCGGCCGGGAAAGGATCCATGCGCAACATGTTCAACAGCCCGTCGTCGTGTGGTGGCCGAGTTCGCGCAGCGCGCCGGTCTTGTCAGAGAGAAACAAGCGCAGCGTGGTGGCGTTGTTGTGGACGGCGCCGTTGAAGACGACATCGTCTTTGCCGTCGCCGTTGAGGTCGCCGACGAAGACGACGTCGATGGCGGCGGTGTCGTCGTCGACGTCGTAGAGGACGGCGACGTCTTCGGCTTTGCCTTCTTCTTTGGTCACCAGCTGCAGCTGTTGGCGGCTGGTGACGATGTTGCCCGTCGTGTGCTGCTCAGAAGCGCGGCGCAGCACGCGTCCGTCGTTCAACGTCATCGGATCGTACAAGTTGTCGACGACGACGGCGCGGTTGGCGAACTTACCGGCGACGAGGCCGGCGTCGCCCTTCACGTAGAAGCGGGCGGCGCAGCCGACGTCGACGTCTTTGGCGGTCTTGGTTTCGGTGACTTCGTCCATGACGGTCTTCACTTTGACCACCACCGCGACCAGAGCGCCGTCGCAGTAGGCGAAGACCTTGTCGCCGTTTTTCACCGGCGCTTCGTCGCCATGGTGCACGCCGGGCTGTCCGACCTTCACCTTGGTGGGCTGCTCTTTGCCCTCTCTGACGACGACGACTGGCTTCGATGCCGATAGCGCGAACGTGGGCGGTGCGAGGGCGAACGCG
>JANNAY010001395.1:0-2334 GCA_031384945.1 Deltaproteobacteria bacterium | reverse complement strand
GCCGCATCACCAGGACGCGACCACCCGGGCAACGGCTCGATGACGCAACGCCCGGTGGCGAGGGCGTCAACGAAGAGGGCGCGCTCGCGCGGTCCCAACGACGACGAGGTCGGCGACACCAGCGCCGGCAAGAACCCACGTCGATCGCCGCGCGACACGCCCCAGGCGCGAAAGCCCGCGCCACCGAGCGGCAGCGCCTCGGTGGCCTTTGTGCGCGCGACGAGGCCGTCGGCGGTGGTGACGACGTCGTAGGCGACGCCGTCGACCATGACGTCGCAGTAGCGCCACGACAGCGCGAGCCGCTCGATGGCGTTACGCTGGTCGGGAAAGGCCACGGCTGCACCGGCGAGCACCGACAGCAGCACATCGACGGCGCCGGCGCGCACGGCGCGGGGCCCATCGCTGCGCTCGCCTGGCAGATCGAGAGAGACGCCGTTGTCGACGCTGCGGGCGCGCAAGCGATCCACCGCCGCGGCCACATCACCAGGCTTCTGCGCGCACTGCACGGCGCGGGCTTCTTCGAGCAGCGTCGGCGCGGCGCGCGTCGCTGAGCTGGCCAGCGCGAGCACGACGACGACGGCAGCGCGGCTCACGGGCGACCCCGCACCGGGCAACGCGACGGCGCGGCCATCGCGAGCGTCGCACCCGGAACCACGACGCGCGGCCGCTTCGCCTGGCACTTCGCGCAGCGCTGCTGCAGCGCGCCCAGGGTCTTGTAGAGCAGGGTCTCGAGGATGATGCCGTTGGTGTTCGCTGTAATCGATTTATTATAACCAATGCCGCTCTCATAGACGCCAGAGTACCAACCACGAGCCGGGTCGTAAGCGCTGGCGACTTTGTCCAGCAAGACGGCGGAGTAGTCGTCGTTCGGGAACAGCGCTGCGAGCGTGAACGCGGCCTTTGTCGACGTCGACTTGAGCGCGTCTTGGTCGACGCCCGTGTCGGTGATGGTGGACCATGGCGTGCCAGCGGCATAGATCGTGTTGTACACAAAGTATGGTGCACGATCGACATTATCTTCAGAGACGGCGGTGATGATGCCGGTGTCTTGCCATCTTCTTTTTTGCACCTCGTAGATGCTCGCGAGCAGCGGAGCGTTCGTGTCGTCGATGCCGAACTCGATGGCGTCGAGAGCGTAGGACTCGGTGACGACATAGTTATATGCGCCGAACTTTCGCGGATCACGGACGTCATAAGGGACGTCGACGCCATAGATCGATACGGTCTGGGCGTAGCGGTTCTTGTAGTTGGCAGACACGCTCTGATCGATGCCGAGCAGCTGAAAGCCCTTGCCGCCGTACTGCTCGTAGCCGAGCCGACCCTCTTGCACCGATGACGTTCGCTTCGAGGCGGGGTCGACGTAGGCGCCGCGCATCTCGCCGTTCTCGGCGAGATCGCAGGTGCTCCACCGTGAGACGACGCGTCGCGCGGCGGTCGCGTGCTTTGGGTACATGCACTCGAGCAGGTTGAGCCAGGAGACCAGGCGCGAGAGATCGAGCGCGGAGTAGCCGATGCCGTCGGTGGGCCGGTTGGCGTAGTCGGTCATCTCGCCGGTCGCCGCGTTGTAGGCTTTGTTCGGCGCGATCTCGTGAAACAACTTGATGGTGTTCATCGTCGACAAGAACGTGACGATGCGATCGTCGAAGTCTTTCTCGGTGATGATGCCGAGGCGCTGGGCCGACATCGTCGCGGCCAGCGCCGAAGCGGTGTCCCACATGGTCGTCGAAGGATAGTTGTCGTTTGAGTTAACGAAACCTGTCTTTGATTGATAGTTGTTCTCGAAGTACTTCCACGCAGTTTTGCCCATGGCGAGGTCGTTGGTGCACAAGGCCTTGCCCGCCAGGCACTGGTCGCTCGGCGGCGTGTGCGCGAAGCACATGCCAGAGGGCTCGCGGCTCGGCTGGGCCAACCCCGACCGCGATGAGCGCTGCCGTGGGGGCGGCGTGCACGTCGGCGGCGGGTCGACGGACATCTCACCGCTGCCCTCGGCGAGAGCGCCAACCGGCAGCAGGGCGAGGGCGAAGACGAGGGCGAGCGGGGCAGGGCGGGTGGAGTGGCTCATGGGGCGTCCTGCCGGCGCGCCGCGTTCACGAGCGGGCCGCGTTTTTTGTACCAGAGCGCTTCAAGAACAATGGCATTTGTATTCGAAGTGATCGCACGATTGATCGCGCCATCGTTGTCATAGCGACCGGAGTAGAAGCCGCGGGCGGGGTCTTGCAGGTCGACGACGGCGGCGCGCAGGGCGTGGGCGTAGTCGTCGTCGTAGACGTAGCCCCACCCGACGGCGGCCTTGGTCGAGAGCGTCTTGTGGGCGTTGGCGTCGGTGCCGTCGGG
>JANNAY010000477.1:0-8831 GCA_031384945.1 Deltaproteobacteria bacterium | reverse complement strand
CACAGCCCCCGCCGTCATCGACAGAGACGTCGCCTTTGACGGCGCCGTCTGCCCCGGCGACGCCGACGACGGCGCCAAACCCGCCGACTTCTTCGCCTTGCCCGTCACCGCCGGCTGCTTCGCCGACGTCACCGCCAACTTCGTCCACGCCGACGGCGACGTCGACATCGCCTTCGTCGACCGCGTCACCGGCGCCGTGCTGGCGAAGTCAGATGGCACCGACAACGACGAGCGCGTCTCGAAGGTCTTCGCCAACCCCGAAGCCGTCGCTGCGCAAGTGAAGCTCTTCGGCGACGGCGGCGCGCGCACCGGCAACAGCTACCGCCTCACGATTGACCAGCTGTGCCTCAACGAGCTGGCGTGTCCTGGCGACGATCTGAGCGAGCCCAACAACGAACGCGCCACCGCCACGGCCCTCGCCGTCAACGACGACAGCATCGGCATCGCCTGCGGCGAGAACGACGACTTCTTCAAGGTCACGCCGCAGCAAGGCTGCACCACCACCTTCGTCGCCGCCTTCAGCCACGTCGACGGCGACATCGACATGCAGCTGCTCGACAACGCTGGCGCCGAGATCGTCATCGCGCGATCGTCGGACGACGACGAGCAGATCGACTTCGTGGCCCCGAACGACAACCAGGTTGTGCTTCGCGTCTTCGGCTTCGGCCTGGAGGAGAACCGCTACCGCCTCACAGCTCGCACCGTGTGCCCGTGAGTTGGCGAAGATCGAGTTATCTTTGATCGCGCAGGAAACAGCACCATTATTGCTGCAACCTGAACATCGGCGGCGCCGCGCAGGACCTCACCCCTCGCTGCGCTCGGACCTCTCCACGGGCGCTCGCAAAGCCTCGCTGTGGAGAGGTGAACGCCGAGACCTTCACGAAGGGTGATGCATGAGACGCGGTCCCCAGCGGTGCTGAAGTTCAAATTACATATCTTCGTGCAGGCGATCCGCATCGTTGCGGTTGCAGTCAAACGAGAGCCCGAACGTCTCAGCCGTCGTCGTCGTCGTCGTCGCGAGCTCGCTCTTTGTCTCTGCCTGCGATGCGCCCGCGGCGGATTTCACCTCTCCACAGCGAGGCTCTGCGAGCGACCGTGGAGAGGTCCGAGCGCAGCGAGGGGTGAGGTCTTCAGGTCAGACGTCGCGTGAAGATCAGCGCGCAGCGACGTCGGTGAGCGGCTGCTGCTCTTCAGGAAGCGCGCGGCGGTAGACGTCGTGCACCTCTTTGATGTGCGCGTCGAGGTTCTCTTTGGTCCAGTGCGCCGTGTCGATCGGGGGCAAGAACTCGACCTCGACCGTCGTCTTGTTGAGGCGGAAGCTGCGGTTCGGCCAGGCGCGGTAGGTGCCACGCAGGACAATGGGAACGATGGGCAGCTTGGATGCCAACGCCATGTGAAAGGCGCCGCGTTTGAAGGGCTGCAAGCGCCCATCTTTGCCGCGGGTGCCCTCGGGCCAGATGTAGATCGAGAGGCGGTTCTTCGAGACGAAGTCGACGAGCTTCTGCAGGGCTTTGACGGCGTTTGCGTTGTTGGCGCGGTCGATGGTCAGGTGACCTGAGAGCCAGAAGAACTGACCGAGAAAGGGATAATAAATCATCTCTTTCTTGGCGACACCACAGGTGCCAACTCGCGACATCCAAATGCCGAGAAAAACGTCAAGAATAGAGGCGTGGTTGCACAGGTACAGCGTCGGCGTCTTCGGCTCGGCGTGCTCTTCGCCCTTGATGACGAAGCGCGAGCCGGTGAGCCAGCAGGCGCCGCCGCCGGCGATGCTGCCGTAGACGTTGCCGACCTTGATGCGCATCGGGCGCGACGGCAGAAACAAGAACAAGACGAAGACAAAGGCGACGGAGCAGACGCCGACCCAGCTGAGGCCGAGAAAGAGGCGCAGCCAGGTCTCGACGAACCCCATGGGTCGATCGATGACGACGTCGGGGCCGACGCTGCGCACCTGGTGCGGTTTCGGTCCTGAGACCTTCTCGGACTTCTCAGCGCTGATGTCGGCGACGGGTACGGCTTCGGCCACGGATCCTCCACAACGCCTGACTGTTTCGCTCAGCGGTCATGGCGTCGTCACGAAGAAAGTGTGACCCGTTGCGTCACGTCGGCGACGTCGTCACAACGACGCGTGCCCATCATCGAAGCCCGGCAACTCTCGCGCTCTTTCAAGGTGCCGGTGCGCGATGACGGTGTTGCTGGCGCCCTGCGCCACTTTCTCAACCGCAAGTACAAGCACACCGACGCCGTCAAAGACGTCAGCTTCGTCGTCGACGCCGGCGAACGCGTCGGCTTTCTCGGCCAAAACGGAGCTGGCAAGACCACCACGCTGAAGATGCTCTCGGGCTTGCTCTTGCCCACCGCCGGCAGCGCCGTCGTCTGCGGCGAGGTGCCCTTCAACAAATCGCGGGCATTTCTGACGAAGATCGCGCTGGTCATGGGCAACAAGCAGCAGCTGTTGTGGGACCTGCCGGCCAAAGACACATTTCGCCTCAACGCCGCCATCTACGGCATCGACGACGTCGAGATGCAGAGGCGCGTCGATGAGTTGAGCGAGATGCTCGAGCTGAAAGACCTGTTGTCGCAGCCGGTGCGCAAGCTCTCGCTCGGCGAGCGCATGAAGGCCGAGCTGCTCGCGTCGTTGTTGCATCGCCCGCAGGTGCTCTTTCTCGACGAGCCCACCCTCGGCCTCGACGTCAATGCGCAGGTCGCCGTGCGCCAATTCTTGAAGCGCTACAACGAGACCACCGGCGCGACGATCCTTTTGACCTCGCACTACATGGCCGACATCACCGCGCTGTGCTCGCGCGTGCTCGTGATTCACGAGGGGCGGCTCGAGTTCGACGGCGACTTGAAAGACCTCACCGCCCGCTTCGCGCCCAAGAAAGAGATCACCATCGAGCTCGACCACGACGTCACCGCCGCCGACGTCGCCCGCGTCGTCGTCGCCGGCAACAGCGACGTGGTGCACGCAAAGAGCGAAGGCCGCATCGCCCGCTTCGTCGTCGAGCCGGCGGCGTTGACGTCGACGTTGACGCGCATCCTTGAGCAGCTCGCGCCGAAAGATTTGTCGGTGCAAGACCCGCCCATCGAAGACCTGATCGGCAAGGCCATCAGAGGCGAAGCGACGACGACGGGCAGGGACGCCCGCGCCACCCCGGAAGGACCATGAGCGGCTTTCTGCGTCGCCTGCGGGGCCTGCTGCGCGTGAGCTACGCGTACATGAACGAGTACCGGGCCGAGCTGGTGCTGTGGGCGCTGGCCAACTCGCTGTCGTTCATCTTGATGGGCGTGTGGAAGAGCGCCGCCGAGCGCGGCAGCTTCGCCCTCGGCGCCGTCGACGTCGTCCGCTACTTTCTCGCCGTCTTCGTCGTGCGCCAGCTGACGGTGGTCTGGGTCATTTGGGAGCTCGAGCAGCAGGTGGTCAGCGGCAAGCTCGCGCCGCTGTTGCTGCAGCCCGTCGACATCGTCTGGCGCCACTTGATGGCCCACGTCGCCGAGCGCTTCGCGCGTCTGCCGTTCTCGGCCGCCCTCGTCGCCTTGTTCTTCGTCTTGTACCCGCGCGCCTGGTGGGTGCCGTCGCCGTCGACCTTCGCGCTCTTCTGCCTGCTGTGCTTGTGCGCGTTCTTGCTGCGCTTCGCGATGCAGTACACAATTGCGCTGGGATGCTTCTGGACCGAACGCGCCTCATCGATCGAGATGGTGTCGTTTCTCTTCTATATGTTTCTCGGCGGCGCCCTCGCACCCCTTGACTTCTTTCCGGCGCCGATGCGTGAGGCGATCATGTACACGCCCTTTCCTTATCTCATCTGGTTCCCCTGCCGCGTCTTGCTCGGCGACGTCGACGGCGCCCAGATCGCGCGGGCGTTTCTGACGATGGGCGCCTGGTTCACCGTCTTCGTCGTCATCAACCGCGTCTTGTGGCGCGCCGGCCTGCGCCGCTTCTCAGCGATGGGCGCATGACGATGTCGCTTCGACACCTCGGGCGCATCCTGCGCGTCTTCTGGTCGACCTCGTGGGCGGCAGAGACCGAGTACCGCTCGAACTTTATTTTCTCGTGTCTCAGCAGCCTTGGTACCCTCTTTGGCTCGCTGTTTTCGCTTTGGCTCTTTTACAGGGGTGGCGCCGGATTTCCGGGATGGACCATCGAAGAAGGCGCCGTCGTCTTGGGCCTCTTCTCTGTCTACACCGGCTTCGTCGCCGTCTTCTTGTCGCCGAACCTGAGCCGCATCGTGCAGCACGTCGAAGCCGGCACCCTCGAGTTCATTCTCTTGAAGCCCATCGACGCGCAGCTGGTGGTGTCGCTGCGGGTGTTCTCGCCCTGGGGCATCCCCGACGTCGTGCTCGGCGCCGCCCTCGTCGTCGGCGGCGGCGTCGCCAGCGGCGGCTTCGGCTGGGGCTCTGTCGTCTTCGTCGTGCCGCTCTTGTCGGGCGCGCTCTTGCTCTACGCGCTGTGGTTTCTCGTGGCGACGACGTCGGTGTGGTTCACGCGCATCTACAACGCCACCGAGGTGCTGCGCGGGCTGCTCGACGCCGGACGCTTTCCCATCAGCGCCTACCCCGCCGTCTACCGGGTCATCTTCACCTTCGTCGTGCCCGTCGCGTTTCTCACCACGGTGCCCGCCGAGGCGCTGCTCGGACGCGCCTCGGCGACGTACCTGCTGGTCTCTCCCGTCGTCGCGGTCGTCGCGTTCATTGCTGCGCGCCGCTTTTGGCAGCGCGCGCTCAAGAGCTACACCGGCGCGTCGGGATGACGACGACGACGCTGACGACGACGACGACGCTGACTACTTCGGCGCCGTCAGCAGCGGCTTCTGCAGCAGCGTCAGGTTCTTCTTCGCGTCTTTCTTGATGTCGGTCTTGCCGTTCGGTCCCACAGCGCCGGGCTGGCCGTCGGGGCCGTCGGGACCGCGCCGTCCATCTTGCATGCGCGTGTCGCCGCACTGCGTGCCGCTGCCGCCGCCGCCGCCGCTGCCGCCACCGCCGCGGTAGCCGCCGCTGCCGCCGGCGACGCTGACGACGACGAGGTCTTTTGCCTCTCCGTCGACGCGGACCTTGGCGTCGCCGCCGCGGCCGCCGTTGCCGCCGGTGCCGCCGCGTCCGCCGCGTCCACCGTCGCCGCCGGCCATGCATTCGCCGCTGCCGCCGCCGCCGCTGCCGCCGCTGCCGCCGTTGCCGCCGCCGCCGCCGGGGCCGCCGCTGACGTCGACGAACAAGGGGCCGGCGCTGAGGTCGTGCACGGTGAGCTCGGCCTTGCTGGCGCCGCGCTGCTTCAGGGCGGCGACGATGAGCGTCTTGCCCTTGAAGGGGATCGTGGCGACGTCGACGTCGATGTCGACGCCGTCGTTGCCGTGGTCGCCGGGGCCGCCGTCGCCGCCGTCGCCGCCGGCAGCGCCGCTGCTGCCGGAGGATCCCCCGGAGCCGGAGTTGCCGCTGCCGCCGCCGCCCGCGCCGAACGAGAAGCCGGGGCTCTTGCAGGCGAAGTCGGCCTTGAGCGTCAACGACGTCGTCACGCCGGTCTCTTTCACGCGCGCGGTGACGACGATGTCGTTGCCGAGGCCGGCGAGGCTCGCCGTCCACGGGCTCACCACCGAGCCGCCGCCTGGCGTGACGAGGCCGGCGGGCTGGCTCGCGTACTCGATCCACTCTTCGCGGCCTTGCAGGCGCACCGAGCGTCCCTTCTCGTCTTTGGCGACGACGGCCTTGAGCGCCGCACCCGTGATCGAGCAGAAGACGTCTTTGCCGTCGGCGCTGCTGAGCGTGAGTGACTTGATGTTGGTCGCGGTGGCGCCCTTGCCGCCGTAGAGGCCCTTCTCGAGCGAGGCGCGGGCGTGGGCGGTGTCGAAGAGGCGCGTGTTGCCCGACGCTTTCTCGCGTCCGTCGACGAGCAGATAGCCGCCGACGGCAGCGACGGCGATGCCGCCGAACAAGAGGCCGTAGGCGATGATGCCGTCGTATTCGCCGGCGGGTTCGGTGGCCTCGGCCTGCGTGAGCTTCAAGTAGTAGAGCAAGCCGCCGACGCCGACGGCGGCGCCGACGGCGGCCACGGGGATGCCCACGCCTTGAAAGGTCTCGCCGCCGGCGCGGCTCTTCTCGATCTCGGCCACCGACGCGCCGTCGTTGACGAGCTCGTAGAAGTCTTGCTCGTCGAGCTTCTCGTCGCCGCGCAGCAGGTCGCCGCTGTCGGCGACGGTGATGTCTTTCTCGTTCTCTTTCGGATGGATCGCTGGGTTGTGCACGCACCCTGTGGCAGCGAGCAGCGCGACGACAAGAGACGTTGAGAGCAGGCGACGCATCCGGACCTCCGAGAAGGTGTCCGTTTGCGACGACGACGGCGGGCTGTCCACGACATGCGTCATGCACGCACACCCACACACGCCGACGCTCAGTTCTGTTTGGTGCCCCACTGCACGGCGGCGTCGATGGTCGGCTTCTGCCGATCGACCAACACCGGCGGCAGGCGCTTGTCTTCGTGGCGTCCGCTGGCGTCTTGCACCTCGACAGCGAGCTCGTTCTTGCCGTCGCGCAGGGGCACGCGCATGGCGAAGCGCCCTTTGCCGTCAGCAGCGATGGTCTGATCGCCGACGCGCACCAGCGCCCCCGGCGACGTCGTGCCCGACACTGTCGTCGACGTCTGGTTCGTCTGCGTGGCCGCCAGCGCCCCGATCTTCAAGAACAGCGAGCTCGGGATGGCCGTGGGTGCCGACGGCGCGCTGCCCGCGACCACGGTCGACGTCTGCCCGGCGCCGACGTCGACGGATTCGCCTTTGGCGGTGAGCTTCACGGTGCCGGTGGTGGTGGCGACGGCGAGCTGGCCGCGGCCGTCGGTGACGACGCCGAAGGTGCCGCCTTTGGACTCGGCTTCGGCGTCGCTGCCCTTGGCCTGCACGCGCAGCACGCGGCCTTTGCCGTCGTCGACGGTGGCGACGACGTGGCCTTCGTCGAGGCGGACGCGGGCGACGGCTTCAGACAATTCACGCACGCGCAATTCAGAGCGCGGCGACAGTTTGACCTCGACGCCGTCGCCCATGGCGATGCTGGCTTCGGCGTTTCTGCCGGCGCGCACGCTGTCTTCGGCCGACAGCTTCTGACCGGGCACAGCGTCGACCCAGGCGCCGTCGTCGCCGTGGCGCACCTGCACGGTGCCGCGCAGCGCCGAGATGAGCATGTCGCCGACGGTGGCCGGCGGCGGCGTGGTGCCGGCGACGCCCGCGCCGGCGTCGACGACGGCCCCGGCGGTGGCGTCGGCGACGGGCACTCTGCCGTTGGGTTCGTCGTCAACGACCATGACGACAGGGTCGGTCTTGAACAGTCGGCCATAGGCGATGGCGCCGACGAAGACGATGAAGAGGGCGAGGACGACGACGACAGCGACGGCGCGGGTCATGTCTTGCCCCCCGTCAGTGAGAGCAGCGACAGGTCGACGATGGCGCCGCCGCCGCCGCCGATGAGCTCGACGACGTCTTGAAACGAGGCGCCAGCGTCGCAGAGGACGAGGCCTGCGCCAGCGCCAGCGGCGACGAGGACTTTGACGTCGGCGCCGACGAAGACGCGGGCGCGGGCGCTTTTGCCGTTGCCGTTGCCGCCGTTACCGTTGCCGTTGCCGTTGCCGTTGCCGTTGCCGTTGCCGACGACGGCGTCGACGATGCGGGCGCCGGCGGCCATGAGCGGGGCCCGCACCGGCAGGTCGCCGAGCACGGCGACGTCGACGCCGGTGAGGTCTTCGGGCAGTCCGGCGAGCACGGCGGCGACGCGGCGGGCCAGCGGCGGGTTTTTTCTGCGCTCGACGAGGTCGGCGTCGAGCACCTTCTGGATCTGGTCGACGGCGTGGCTCAGCGAGCGGAACGGTTTGACGAGGTAGCCGTCGGCGTCGTCGGCGAGGGCCTGCAGCGCCGTGTCGCGGCTCGGGTAGCCGGTGACGAGGACGACGCCGGTGAGCTTGCGCCCGTTCTTCTCGCCCTGCCGCACAGCGTGCAGCAGGTCGAGGCCGCTCTTGGCCGGCAGGTTCTTGTCGGTGAGCACGAGGTCGATGTCGGCGCCGTCGACGCTGTCGTCGAGGCGTTCGATGGCGGCTTCGGCGGTGCCGAGGGCGACGACGGCGTGCCCCGCGTCGCCGAGCACAGAGCCCAGGATGCGCTGCAGCGTCGGCTCGTCTTCGACCAGCAGGATGTTCTTCGTGTCGGCCATCCGGGATCGAACGTACCAGCAGGACGCGCGCGCTGCGCAAGCCGCCGTCGTCGTCGACGTCCAGTGGGCGATGTGCACCTCGCTCCGACCTGCAACCAGGTTGTGCATCTCTTGTCGACGACGCACAGCGGCACAGCAGGACGCGCTGGCGACCGTCTCACGCGTTCTTCACCCGGGGTCGGCGCGCTAGCCTTGGGTACCTCTCCCGCTGTTCGCTGGTGGAGCGGGCTGCATGCCGCAGCCACACCCAGGCCGCCGGGCGTCGCGGGGCACGGGTCTGAAACGGCGCTGCTCGAGGAACCCCGTGGCGAACCGCCTCTACGTTGGAAATCTCCCCTACTCGTCCACCGACGACAGTCTTCGCGAGGCGTTCGCGCCCCACGGTGAAGTCGTCTCCACCAGCGTCGTGCTCGACCGCGCCACGGGTCGCTCCCGCGGGTTCGGCTTCGTCGAGATGGCGACCGCCGAGGCTGCCACCAAGGCCACCGAGGCGATGAACGGCTTCATGCTCGACGGCCGTCCGTTGACTGTGAACGAAGCCCGCGAGCGGGCGGCCGGCGGACCGCGTCGCTCGTTCGGCGGCGGCGGCGGCGGCGGCGGCGGCGGCTTCGACGGCGGCGGCGGCGGCGGCGGCGGCTACGGAGACC
>JANNAY010001370.1:0-3804 GCA_031384945.1 Deltaproteobacteria bacterium | reverse complement strand
GTGCACTCGGCGTCGACGCCCTGGGCGAGGTCGCAGAACAAGCCGACGTCGCACTCGTTTTCGGCGGCGCAGTCTTTGCCTTCTTGCTTGAGGTTCGCGCACTCGGGCGAGCCGTCGTTGAAGTCGCAGTAGAGGCCGACGTCGCAGTCGCCGTCGAAGTTGCAGTCGTCGCCGTCTTGGTGCGGCGCTTCGCAGGTCTGGTCGCCGTCGCTGTCGGTGAAGCAGATGATGCCCGGCTCGCACGTCGTGGGCGTGAGCGGGAAGTCGGGGTCGGTCTTGCAGTCGTCGCCTTCTTTGAGGGGCGCGATGCAGACCTTGGGCTGGCTGATCAGCACTTCGTCGGGCTCTTCGGGGGTGTCATCGATCTTCTCGAAGACGGCGGGCGAGAGGCAATCGCTGCCGGGGGCGATGCACTCGAAGCCGAAGAAGCAGTCGCCGCCGTCGGGGACGAGGCCGGCGCCAGGGGCCTGTTCACATTCGGGGGCGGTCTCGAGGGGAGCCGCGTCGCCGATGATGAAGTCGGCGTTGCAGGTGTTGAAGGCGTCGATCAGCGGCTGCTGGCAGATCTGAAACTGCGCGGCGTCGAACTTGAAGCGCCCGGCCTGCTCGGCCTGGATGACGGCGCGGAGGGCTTCGTTGGCGCCGCTGCCTTCTTCGAGGCGCTCTTGGATGCAGGCGCCTTCGTCTTTGAAGCGATCCATGTCGGCGAGGTCGGGGCGACGGCTGGCGGCCAGCGCGTGCTCACCGGCCGTGCAGCAGGCGAACCAGAAGTGGCACTCGGCGCGAATCTGCGTCTCGACGAACTGGTCGGCGTTGTACGGGCAGAAGAGGTAGCAGCTCGGCATCACGGCGAGGGCGACGGTGAGCGGCGCGAACCGGCGCGCGGTCTTCAGGGTCTGCGTCAGCGAGAACATGGGGGCTCCACAACAAGGCGGGGGAAGGGCGAACGATCGCGATCTGGCACGCGCCCACCGGTCAAACAACGACACGTGTCGGGCCCTTGATGCAGGTCACCGCACGGCAGTCCGGCAGCCACCCAGGAACGGCGCGGGCGCACGGCGAGACCCGCGGTAGCGTCGGGCGTCGTGACCGCTCGTCGCCCTGACCCACCTGCTGACAACCCGTTGCCCCTCGCGGCGCGGGCGCTGTTGGCGACGGCGAGCCACGAGATTCGCGCGCCCGTGCACACCGTGCTCGGCATGAGCGAGCTGCTGGCGCAGACGACGTTGACGCCGCCGCAGCGGCAGTACGTCGATGCGCTGCGCCAGGCGGCGACGTCGTTGGCGACGCTGCTCGACGGCATCCTTGACCTGTCACAGGCGTCGCCGGGGCCGCAGCCGCTGCGGCAAGAGCGCTTCTGGCTGCCCGACCTCGCCGGCCGCGTCGTCGACGTCGTCGCCCACCTCGCCGCCAGCAAACACCTGTCGCTGACGATGAGCACGTCGGCGTCGGTGCCGCGGTCGCTGGTCGGTGATCCGGTGCGGCTGCAGCAGGTGCTGGTGAACCTGATGGTGAACGCCATCAAGTACACCGCCACCGGCGCCGTCTCGTTCGACGTCGACGGCGCCGCCACTGGCCCCGACGCCGACCTCGTCTTCACCGTCAAAGACACCGGACCGGGCATCGCCGCCGACCAGGTGCAGCGCCTCTTCGAGTCGCGGCTGCTCGAGCACGGACACCTCGACGGCATGGGCCTCGGCCTCGCCGTGTCGCGCCGCCTCGTCGGCGCCATGGGTGGCACCATCGACGTCGAGAGTCACACCGCCACCGCCGGCGGACCGCCCTGCGGGTCGACCTTTCGCGTGCGCCTCAAGCTGCCGATCGCGCGCACGCTCGTGGGTCCGCTGCTGCCCACCGTCGCCGTGCGCGCGCTGCGCTTTCTCGTCATCGGCAGCGCCGACCTCGACGACGCCGTCACCGGCGCCCTCGCCGCCTGGGCGCCGCGGGTCGAGCACGCCGCCGACGAGGTCTTTGGCGAGCGGCTGTTTCACACCGCGCTCGGCAAGAACGATCCGTTTCACGTCGTCGTGCTCGACGCCGCCCTGCCCTACGCTGGCGCTGTCGCCTTTGGCGCTGCCTTGCGCGGACGCGCGACGGTGTTGGTGGCGCTGCCCCTCGCCGGCCTCGCCGACGTCGGCAATCTCGTCGAAGAGATCGGCGCCTGGCCGCTGTTGGTGCCAGTGACGACGGCGACGCTCTACGCGGCCCTCGAGCGCGCCCTCGATCCGTTGGCGCGGTTGGCGCCGCTGCCGCCCGACCTGCCCGACCTCGGCGGCCGCGTCGTGCACGTCGCCGATGAGCACGCCGATGGACGCGCGCTGGTGCAGGCATTTCTCGACGGCACCGGCCTCGAGGTCGTCGTGCACAAAGACGCACACGCGCTGCTGCAGGCCGTCGCCGACGACGTCGACCGCGCCGGCCTCGTCATCGTCGACGCCGACGTCGAAGGCGCAGGCGGCGCCGGCTTCGTCCTCGATTCGTTGCGCCATGATCCGCGCACGCGCGGGCTGCCGGTGATCGCGCTGAGCGCCGCCGACGACGACGCTGCCTTCGCCGCCGTCGTCGACCGCGGCTTTCACGATGTGCTGCAGAAGCCGTTCACGCGCCAGTCGCTGGTGAACTGCGTGCACCGCCACGCGCAGACGCAAGCGGCGCCGCTGCCGGCGCCGACGCCGTCAGAGGTGCAGCTGGCGGCGCGCATGGCGCTGGCGCGGCGCGATCATGGGGCGATCGTCGAGCTCGCGCG
This sequence comes from Deltaproteobacteria bacterium, assembly GCA_031384945.1. GTDB lineage: Bacteria > Myxococcota > UBA727 > UBA727 > VGSZ01 > VGSZ01. Next base: position 1,058 of record JANNAY010001370.1, on the reverse strand, counting down.
GCGCTTGCCGAAAGACCTCGGCAAGCGCCTCGAGGCCGCGGCGCGAAAGAAAGACGACGCCGCCCTGCGCGCCGTGCTGCGCGACCTCGACGCCCAACCCGCCGTCGCCGTCGGCGCCATCGACGACGCTGCGCGCGCGCAGCTGCCCGACTACCTGCAGCGCCGCGCCCAAGACGCCCGCGACATCGCCGACGCCGTCAGCGCGGGCCGCTACGACGTCGTCGCGTTCATCGGACAGCGCATGGCTGGCACCGGCGTCGCGTTCGGCTTGCCGCAGCTGAGCGAGATCGGCGCGCAGCTCGAGGTCGCCGGCTGCAAGCGCGAGGGCAGCCTCGTGTTGCGCGAGCTGCGCCGCCTGCAAGACCTGCTCGCCGCCGTCGACGGGGCGGGCCGATGAACCGCGCCGTTCTCGCGGCTGCGCTGGTCGGTGAGCGCTGGGACGACGTCCTCGAACGCGCCGCCCGCGCTGCTGCCACCGCCGTCGACGCTCCCATTGGGGCGGTGTCGTTGCTCTCGACGCGGCTGGAGCACTTCGCCGCGCACGTCGGGCTGCCCGCCGAGCTCGAGGTCAGCCGCGCGGTCGCCAGAGATCTCTCGTTTTGTCGCGTCGTCACCGACAGCGGCGCCGCCTTTGTCGTCGGCGACACCATCATGAGCCCGGCGCTGCGCCCTGAGCTCGTCGACGCCTTTGCCTTCCGCGCCTACGTCGGCGTCCCCGTCGAGGTCAGCGGCGTCGTCGTCGGCGCCTTGTGCGCCCTCGATCGCCGGCCGCGCGCCTTTGGCGACGCTGACATCGCCCGCCTCGTCGTCATCGCCAAAGACGTCTCGGCACGCCTCGCCGAACGGGCCGCTGGTTTCGTCGAGCACGTCGACGCCGTCGATGTCGACGTCGTCGAGGTGCGTCCGTACTTGCGCTTGTTGCAGGCCGTGCAGGCGGGCGCCCTCGAGCCCGACGCGATGGCGCGGGCGCTGCGCGTGTTGCCGGCGGTGCCGCGCAACACCCGCGCGCGCTGACCCGATCACTCGAAGAACGAGAGCCCAGGCACGAAGCTCCTGAA